>CALPLL020000050.1 GCA_943324395.2 Rhizobium sp. Q54 | reverse complement strand
TGGTTCCTCAGTTAAAATCCTTTTGGCCTGAAGCCAAAGGTAGAATCCATATTGATGCCTGGCGGGAGGTTAATATTGTTGATAATCATAAAATTGAAATTGTTTCCAAGGAGAATGCTGTTGCAAATACTACTCAGCTTTACTTTATAAATCTTGGTGGTTATAAAGAAAATGAATTTGAAGAATATCATTATAAAATTGTAACCACCGGAGTTACATTGGCGGAAGCTACAAAAAAAGCAAAAGCAACAAGTTTTTACAAACACTTCGACTTTGAAGGTGCAACCTCACATATTGATGATAAATATGGAATTGATGTTGATGATATTTACAACATTGAGGATATTCTAGCGCCTGAATTAAAAGATAAATTTGCTTTAAAAATCTCAGAAATTGAAAATGCAATTGAAGACGAGTTGCATATTGGGTATTTGAAATTGGAGAAGTTAGGATAATTATTACCTTATAATTATTTGGTTACTTTCTTCAATATTCTTGGCTGATTTGGTCAATAAATTGATAAAATCAATCTTTATTTTTTGCTTAGTGTTTTCAATTGGAGTTACAATAACTTTTAGAATGTACTTTTCATCAACCAAACAAGTATCGTAATCGTTGTCCACGATATTTCCATCTATTTGAAAAACTGGAAAATTGTCACTTGGGCTTATGTATTTCAGCTTGAATTCATTAAGGCTCATGTAATTATGATTATTTGTAATTTTTCCCTGAATATAAAGTTGACCATAATATTTTACCGAATCAATAATGGTGTCTCTTTTAATTACATTTACAGTTGCAATACTTTCTGGATTTATGGTTTTTAATAAGTCAAAGCTTACTAATTTGCTATTAAAAAATACAGCTGGAGGATTCTTTGAAATTTTATTATTCTTATAAACTACTTTTATTACTGTGTCGTTTACAGTTACAGGTTTAGTAATATTCAAACCCGAAACTTTACCTGTAATTTGTCCAAAAGTGGTTAATGATAAAAATGCGAAGGCTATTAATAATTTTATTTTCATTTTTTAGATATTGAATTTTTAATCTATAAAGATAATGCATTTTAGAAGTGATCCCCCTAAAGCTTGAAAAATTGATTCACACACTTTTTGCCATGCAAAAGCTATAAAGATAAGGATCCCCCTAAAGCTTGAAAAATTGATTCACACCCTTTTTGCATCGCAAAAAGAGGTTCTCTGCTTACATATTCCTCCTATACTGACCGCCAACTTGAAATAAAGCACTTGTAATTTGACCTAAAGAACAAATTTTAGTGGCTTCCATTAAGTGAGCAAACAAGTTTTCATTTTTAATAGCTGCATCCTGTAAATCGCTCAAATATAGATTCACTTTATCTCCGTTTGTTTCATGGAGATTATTCAACATATCAATTTGATATTGCTTTTCAACTTCAGTTGCACGAATTACTTCCGCCGGAATAATTGTTGGCGATCCTTTTGAACTCAAGAAAGTATTTACTCCGATAATTGGGAATTCGCCGGTGTGTTTTAAAGTTTCATAATACAAACTTTCCTCTTGAATTTTTGAACGTTGGTACATCGTTTCCATCGCGCCTAGAACTCCGCCTCGCTCGGTGATTCTATCAAACTCTTCTAAAACTGCGGCTTCTACTAAATCCGTTAATTCTTCAATGATGAAGGCACCTTGAATTGGATTTTCATTTTTGGCCAAGCCCAATTCCTTATTTATAATCAGCTGAATTGCCATAGCACGACGAACCGATTCTTCCGTTGGAGTTGTAATTGCTTCGTCATAAGCATTTGTATGCAACGAATTACAATTATCGTAAATGGCATATAAAGCTTGTAATGTGGTTCGAATGTCGTTAAAATCAATTTCTTGAGCATGTAATGAACGGCCCGATGTTTGGATGTGGTATTTCAACATTTGAGCTCTTTCGTTAGCACCGTATTTGTATTTCATTGCTTTCGCCCAAATTTTTCTCGCTACACGACCAATAACGGAATATTCAGGGTCGATTCCATTGGAGAAAAAGAAAGATAAATTAGGTCCAAAATCGTTGATATCCATCCCACGACTCAAATAATATTCCACGTAAGTGAACCCATTTGAAAGTGTAAATGCCAATTGAGAAATTGGGTTTGCACCCGCTTCAGCAATATGATAACCAGAAATAGATACCGAATAAAAATTTCTAACTTTATTTTTAATAAAATAATCTTGTACATCACCCATTAATCTAAGGGCAAATTCAGTTGAAAAAATACAAGTATTCTGAGCTTGATCCTCTTTTAAAATGTCGGCTTGTACCGTTCCACGAACTTGTGAAAGTGTTTTTGCTTTTATTTCATTATAAACCGTGGCAGGTAAAACCATATCACCTGTTACACCCAAAAGCATAAGTCCCAAACCATTATTTCCTTCTGGCAAATCCCCTTGATATTGAGGTCTTTTGGTGCCTTTTTGTTTATAAATAGTAGCTATTTTACTCTCAACTTCCTTCTCTAAACCGTTTTCCTTGATATAAATTTCGCATTGTTGGTCGATTGCAGCATTCATAAAAAATCCTAATAACATTGGCGCAGGTCCATTTATAGTCATACTCACCGACGTTAATGTATTTACTAAATCAAAACCGGAATACAATTTTTTAGCATCGTCTAAACAACAAATAGAAACTCCAGCATTACCAATTTTACCGTAAATATCAGGTCGGATATGAGGATCATTTCCATATAAAGTAACACTATCAAAAGCGGTAGAAAGTCGTTTTGCAGGTAATCCAGCGCTTACATAATGAAACCTTTTATTAGTTCGTTCTGGACCGCCTTCGCCAGCAAACATTCGAGATGGATCCTCACCTTCTCTTTTAAAAGGATACAAACCAGCGGTAAATGGAAATTCTCCAGGTACATTTTCTTGTAAATTCCATCTCAATAAATCGCCCCATGCTTCATATTTTGGTAAGGCAATTTTAGGAATTTGAGTGTGTGACAAACTCTCTGTATGTGTAGCAATATTAATTTCTTTGTCACGAACTTTAAAAGTGTAAACTGGATTTTTATATTTTGAAACTTTATGATTCCAATTTAAAATAATCTCCCAATTGTAAGGATCTAAATCCATTTTGATTTTCTCAAATTGGTTTAACAATAAAGAAATCAAAACTATATCATCTTGATTTTGATTATTTGAATTAGAAATCTCTATACCAGATTTAGAGAGTATCGGTTCAACTCCAGAAATACTTTCTATCGTTTTAAAGATACCGTATAATTTTTGAGCGACTTTTTGTTGTCCAATAGCCGTAATATCATATTTACGATTGTTTTCAGCAATTTCAGATAAATAACGTGTTCTATGAGGAGGAATTACAAATATTTTTTCACTCATTTCTCGAGTGATTTTGAAAGTAGATTTTAAATCACTGCTCGTTTTTTCTACAATTTTATCCATAATAGATTTGTAGAGCGTATTCATCCCTGGATCGTTAAATTGAGACGCAATGGTTCCAAATACTGGCATTTCATCTGGGTTTACGTCCCAAAGATTATGATTTCGTTGGTATTGTTTTTTAACGTCGCGAATTGCATCAAGAGCGCCTCTTTTATCGAATTTATTTAAAGCTACTAAATCGGCAAAATCAAGCATATCGATTTTTTCTAATTGTGTAGCAGCACCAAATTCAGGAGTCATCACATAAAGTGAAACATCAGAATGATCCATAATTTCCGTATCTGATTGACCGATTCCTGAAGTTTCAAGGATAATTAAATCGTAATTGGCTGCTTTTAATACTTGAATAGCATCAGCAACATATTTAGAAAGTGCTAAATTAGATTGGCGGGTAGCTAATGAACGCATATAAACACGAGGATTATTAATTGCATTCATTCTAATTCTGTCGCCTAATAAAGCACCTCCTGTTTTTCTTTTGGATGGATCTACGGAAATTAATCCGATTGTTTTTTCTGGAAAATCGATTAGAAAACGACGAACTAATTCGTCTACTAATGATGATTTTCCCGAACCTCCCGTTCCTGTAATTCCTAAAACTGGGGTTTTTGAATTTTTATTTTTAAGTTGGATTTTCTCCAAAAATGGTTTTGCAACTTCAGGGAAATTTTCGGCTGAGGATATCAATCTTGCAATTGCTTTTGGATTTTTATCTTCTAAATGATTGGTTTCATCGTTCATGTTATCACCAATAGCAAAATCAGATTTTTGAACTAAATCATTAATCATTCCTTGCAATCCCATGGCACGACCATCGTCTGGTGAATAAATTCTTGTAATTCCGTAGGCCTGCAAATCGGCAATTTCAGAGGGAAGTATTACGCCTCCACCACCACCAAATAGCAATATATGGTCTGCTCCTTTTTGCTTTAGCAAATCGTACATGTATTTAAAATATTCATTGTGACCCCCTTGATAGGAAGTTATAGCAATCGCATTGGCATCTTCTTGAATTGCAGTGTTTACAACTTCTTCAACACTTCTATCATGACCCAAATGAATCACTTCAACGCCAGTAGATTGAATGATTCTTCGCATTATATTTATTGCCGCATCGTGACCATCAAAAAGAGAGGCAGCGGTTACAATTCGAACTTTATGTACAGGGATATAAGGTTTTTGGTCTACCATTTATGAATGTGATAATTTTGAAGGTGCAATTTACGAGTTTTTTAAAAATAATTTAGAAATAATAGAAAAAAACATGCTTAATGACAATGTGGAATTTTGAAAGAAAATTAAAATTTAAAATTAATCGTGAGTCCTAGCCCTGATAGAAGCGATATCCCTCGCCCTTGCGAGGATTTAGCGGATAGCAGGAAAAAGCTCCAAATAAAATTGGTATAGAGTTTGCATAGAATTTAAAAAAACTAAATGAAAAAAGTTCTGATTTACTTGTTATTTGTGCCAATTATTAGTTTTGCACAATTTAAAGATTTAAAAAAATTGGCTGAAAGTAAAATTCCAAAAGTGACCAAATTAACCACTTTGCCGGATATTAGTGCAGGTTTGAAGGAGGCCTTAAACAATGGAATTGCAAAACAAGTATCGAAATTGACTGCCGAAGATGGGTTTTACAAAAATGATTTGGTGAAGATTTTATTGCCTGAAGAATTGCAGAAAGTGGATAGAACTTTGCGCAGTTTGGGAATGTCAAATTTGGCTGATCAAGGATTAGTGGTTTTAAATAGAGCTGCTGAAGATGCTGTGAAGGAAGCGACTCCGATATTTGTTGACGCTGTAAAAAACATCAATTTTAATGATGCAAAAAGCATATTAATGGGAAATGAAAAAGCGGCAACTTCCTATTTAGAAACTGCTACTTCCACATCTTTATATGACAAATTTAGTCCGATTATTGCTACATCTTTGAACAAAGTAAATGCAGATAAAATTTGGAGTCAAATAATATCGAAGTACAATTCTGTTCCGTTGATGAAAAAAGTTAATCCAGATTTAAAGGACTATGTTACCAAAGAAACGATGAAAGGAGTTTTTACGATGATTGCAATTGAAGAAAAAGACATTCGAGTAAATTTAAAATCAAGGACTTCAAGTTTGCTTCAAAGTGTTTTTTCGATGCAGGATAAGAAATAAATAACAAATTGATAACGGTATTTTAACTCTGAAATTGCAAATCAAGAAGATATTTGCATTGTAGTTTAAAATTAGTAAATTGAGTTATTAGGGAATTAACCACTGCTTTCGAGTAGTGGTTTTTTTATATTTTATTTAAAAATGAAATAACTGTAAAATTAAAAGTAAGGGGTTGTTCAATATTAACCACATGTCCACATTGCTGAACTACAAATAGTTGGGAGGATTTGAAATGTTTTTCAACTACTTTTCTCACCGATGGTAGGAACATATAATCTTCTTCACCCATAATATATAAAGTAGGAATATTCAATTCTTCTTGACGGAACCACTTTAAAATAGGATTAATTTCAGCGGTTAACTTAAACCATTTTATAAACTCTTTTTGATATAATTTTTTAGCTTCATTAATAAATAACAAACGGGATTGTTTGTGATTTTTATTAGGCATAATAACAAAAGCAAAGAATTTATATAAAACTAAATACGGTAATACATATTTAAACATATTACCTAATCTCATTAAAATTTGAGATCTAAAATTCATCTTTAAAATTGCACCTCCTAGAATCATACTTTGAACCCGGTCAGGATGCATTTCAGCCAATTGACGAATGAGAATTGTGCCTAAAGAAATTCCAACAAAATGTGATTTTTGAATTTTAAGATGGTCTAAGACTTCCAAAATATCATTGGCTAAAGCCGAAAAAGTATATTTTTGTTTGAACGCTTTTTTTATTTGTTGGTTGGAATTTCCATGGCCTCTCAAATCCAATAATAGGACATTAAAATGCTTTTGGAAATCTCGAATTTGCTTGAACCAAATGGATGAACTTCCTCCCGCTCCATGAACAAAAGTAACCCATTGGGCATCTTTGTCTTTTTCATAAACGGTGAAATGTATCATTTGATTTTTTTTGTAAATATAGATTATTTATACCAAAAAAATGACTTATTGAGTTTTATTAACTTACAAAGCAAAACCAATTTAAATTGAAATGTATAGTTTAAGTATAGGTGTAAAATAGTAGTAAAGTAATAATAATTATTAGATTTGCTTGGAGTATTATTATAAATACTTCAGTAAATTATGCGCAATTTTACATTTGTTTTTATATTATTTTTTTCTTTAAATTCATATTCACAATCTCAGATATCGCAAGATAATTTTGAAGGAAATTCAACAATAACTTCATGGTTTGGAGATAATTGCGGTATGGATAACGCATTTTCAAACCCTTTTCAGAATGGTATAAATACCTCTGCAAAAGTATTGAAATATACCGATGCAGGTGGGCAATATGCCAATGTTCGTTTTGACGCTGGTTTTAATTATAATTTAAACACTAGTAGTGTTTTTTCATTAAAAATATATGTTCCTTCCAATGGAATTACAGGAACTCAAACCAATCAAATTTCATTAAAATTACAAAATGGTAATGATGTATCGCCTTGGGCTACTCAATGTGAAATAATTAAATCTGTAGTTTTAAATCAATGGCAAACTATTACCTTTAATTTTGCTAGTGACCCATTTATAAATTTGGATCCTACTTCTCAAAATCCTATGAATCGCTCGGATTTTAATAGAGTCATTCTACAAGTAAATGGAGAAAATAACACTTCTCAAGTTACTGCTTATATTGACGATTTTTACTATTCTGGGGCAGCTACTATTTTTAATACATTAGTTTGGAGCGATGAATTTGATACCAATGGAGGTATAAATACTACAAAATGGTTTCCTCAAACCCAACTTCCAAATGGAAACAGCTGGTATAATGGGGAATTACAGCATTATACTAATCGTCAGGTAAATTCAACTATAAATAATGGAATTCTAAGTATTGTTGCTAAAAGAGAAACATTTACTGATCAGGGGAAAACCAAACAATACACCTCAGCCCGATTAAATTCAAAATTCTCTTTTAAATACGGTCGTGTAGAAGTACGTGCTAAGCTCCCTGTTGGTGCTGGAACATGGCCTGCTATTTGGATGCTTGGGAAAAATATTATTGAGCCAGGTGGTTTTTGGACAAGCTCTTTTGGTACTGCAAGTTGGCCTGCCTGTGGAGAAATTGATATAATGGAACACTGGGGAACCAATCAAAATGTAGTTTCTAGTGCCGTTCACCATCCAATTAATGGAAATTTATCTGTAGGTGAATACATATCAAATGCTCAAAATATTGCCGGGGTATCAACCAGTTTTCATATTTACGCAGTCGAATGGGATACGCAAAAAATAACATTTAGCGTTGACGGAATTAATCATTTAACCTATAATCCACCAGTCAAAAATCAATATACCTGGCCATTTAACGCTGAACAATATATATTATTGAATGTAGCTATTGAACCTAGTGTAACCGCTGGATTTGTTCAATCGGCAATGGAAGTCGATTATGTAAGGGTATACCAACAAACAGCTTTAGAAACAAATAATGTGGTTAATGTAAATAATTTGGTGCTTTTTCCAAATCCCGCTTCTGATGAAATAACACTTAAATCGAATGAAAATCTTATAGGTGCAACTATTTCAATTAGCTCTTTATTGGGACAAAAATTGGATTCCTTTAAATTAAACTCAGAAGAAACAACATTGAATTTATCCAATTATCAAAGTGGAATTTATATTTTAAAAGTAAATTCGCAGGTTGGAATTCAAAGCTACAAGTTTATAAAGAAGTAGTACTATTTTAAAATAGCTGCCATTTCTAATTGCATTTTTAGAGCTTCTTCCCTAGCCTTTTCGACAAAATCAACTCCGTTTGAAGCATAAATTATTGCTCTCGAAGAATTTATGAGTAAGCCAACATTGGAATTCATTCCATATTTGCAAACTTCAGAAAGACTTCCGCCTTGAGCGCCAACGCCAGGAACTAGCAAGAAACTATCGGGTACAATTTTACGGATTTCGGTAAAATATTCTGCTTTTGTAGCACCTACAACATACATTAAGTTATCTGAATTTTTCCAAGCTTTAGATGTTTCCAATACTTGTTTGTACAATTCCTTTCCATCTACATTTAGGGTTTGGAAATCAAAAGCACCTTCATTGGAAGTTAAAGCCAGCATAATGGTGTGCTTGTTTTCAAAAGCTAAGAAAGGTTCCACAGAATCTTTTCCCATATACGGAGCAACGGTTACACTATCAAAATTTAAATCTTCAAAGAAAGCTTTGGCATACATCGAAGACGTATTTCCAATATCTCCTCGTTTTGCATCGGCAATGGTGAAAATTTCGGGATATTTTTCGTTGATGTAATTGATTGTTTTTTGTAAAGAAATCCAACCTTTTATTCCATACGCTTCATAAAAAGCGGTATTTGGTTTGTAAGAAACCGCTAAATCATGAGTTGCTTCAATTATCGCCTTATTGAATTCAAAAATAGGATCTTCTGATTCTAATAAATGGGGAGGAATTTTATTCAAATCAACATCTAATCCAACACAAAGAAAGGATTTTTTGATTTTAATTTGGTCTATTAGTTGTTGTGTAGTCATTGTTGTGTGTTTAACCGCAAAGTTGCAAAGTTTTTCGCAAAGTTTTATAAAAAATGCCAAACTTAATTCAGTGTGGCATTTAATAGTTTATTATCTATCAGTCTCTTATCTTGTATCTTTTAGAAAACCTCACTCGCTTCTTTCAATTTTTCCATGTTGTTAACCAATTGCAATTCGTCAACAATTTTTTGGATATCGCCATTCATAATATTTCCTAAATCGTATAAAGTCAATCCCACACGGTGATCAGTTACACGACCTTGAGAATAATTATACGTTCTAATTTTGGCCGAACGGTCTCCGGAACTTACTTGAGACGAACGTTTTGTTGCATCTTCAGCTTGTTTTTTAGCCAATTCTTGTTCGTATAATCTAGAACGTAATACGTCCATCGCTTTATCTTTATTTTTATGCTGTGATTTTTGATCCTGACATTGAGCAACCAAACCAGTTGGAACGTGAGTTAAACGAACAGCCGATTTTGTAGTATTTACAGATTGTCCTCCAGGTCCTGATGAACAAAAGAAATCAACTCGAACATCATTCATATCAATTTGAACATCAAATTCTTCGGCTTCAGGAAGTACCATAACCGTAGCTGCAGAAGTATGCACACGTCCTTGTGTTTCTGTTTGTGGCACACGCTGAACACGGTGAACTCCAGCTTCAAATTTTAAAGTACCATAAACGTCTTCCCCTGTAACCTCAAAAATAACCTCTTTAAAACCACCAGATGTTCCTTCGTTAATATCTACAACAGAAGTTCTCCAACCTCTATTTTCACAATATTTAGTGTACATTCTGAATAAATCGCCTGCAAAAATACTTGCTTCATCACCGCCTGTACCCGCTCTAATCTCCACCATCACGTTTTTAGCGTCTTCAGCGTCTTTCGGAATTAATAAAAATTTAATTTCGTCTTCCAAAATAGGCAATCTGTCTTTCGCTTCCTCCAATTGCATTTTCGCCATTTCAGTCATATCGGCGTCACTTCCATCGGCAATAATCTCATTTGCCTCATCAATATTTCCCAAAACTACAATATATTCATTGCGTTTATCGGCAAGAGCTTTTAAACTTTTATATTCCTGATTCAATTGTACATAACGCTTTTGATCGCTAATCACATCGGGTTGAATAATCAAATCCGATATTTCATCGAAACGTTGTTTTACTATTTGAAGTCTGTCTAACATTTTATTTTTTCCTTATTTAAGTGCGCAAATTTACAAAAAATAGTTGATACAATAAAGTTTTCAAAATTACAATTTTTTGGAGCTTTATCCTGCTGTACGCTATATCCACACTAAAAAGTGTGGGATACCGCTTCCATCAGGGCTAGGGCATTTGATTTTGAAATTACATTTAT
>CALPLL020000049.1 GCA_943324395.2 Rhizobium sp. Q54 | reverse complement strand
ATCTCTTTGTTTTATGAAGAAATCTTCAAAATAACTTTTATAAAATATAATTTTTCGGCGTTTATTCATTTAGCAAAGATATGAAAGTTGTACGAAAGTGAAACTATATTATTTAATTCTTTATTACTAAATTTAATATTTTTTTTTATTGCATTTGCTATTGCATTTGCTATTGGATTTGCTATTGGATTTGCTATTGGATTTGCCATTGCTATTGCTATTGTATATTTTTTAATTGTATCTTGTAACAAAATTTACCCTTCTTCGTCTTTCAATTATAAAAGCCTAATTACAAGTCAATGAATCAAAATGAGTTTGTAATATTAATTACACCATTCAAAGACAAACTTTTTCGTCTTGCCAAGAGATTATTGGTTAGCACAGAAGAAGCGGAGGATGCTACTCAAGAGGTGCTATTAAAATTATGGAATAACAAACAGAATTTAGATTCTTATAAAAGTTTAGAAGCTTTTTCCATGACAATTACCAAAAATTATTGTTTGGATCAGTTGAAAGCGAAGCGATCAGGAAATTTAAAATTGGTTCATGATAATTATATTGATAGAGAGCCAAGTTTAGAGAAACAATTGGAGTCAAAAGACAGTTTGAATTGGGTTGAAAAAGCGATAAATGAATTGCCTGAACAACAGAAACTCATCATTCAAATGCGCGATATTGAGGAATATGAATTTGAGGAAATTGCCAAAATAATGGAAATGAATGAAACGGCGATTCGAGTAGCGTTGTCAAGAGCAAGAAAAACGATACGAGCGTTTATGTTAAAAACAAATGATTATGGAATTAAATAGAATAGAAACCCTATTAGAAAAATATTTTCAAGGAGAAACCAGTGTTTTAGAAGAAAAAGAATTGAAAAATTACTTTTCTTCGTTAGATGTTGCGCAGCATTTGGAACAATACAAGCCATTATTTGGTTATTTCTCAGAAGCGAAAGACCAGGAGTTTAAACAAACGATACCGCTACAAGCTAAAAAACGTAATGTTAGGTGGTTATCAATTGCAGCTTCTGTTGTAGTTTTACTTGGAATTAGCACTTTTACTTATTTGCATGAGCCACAAGAAACAAATGATTTAGGTACCTATGAAAGTCCAGAGGCGGCTTTTGAAGCTACCCAAAAAGCTCTTTCTATGTTGTCTCAAAATGTAAACGTAGGAATTGAAAGTGTTTCTTATATTAACGAGTTTCAAAACTCAAAGGAATTAATTTTTAAAACAAAATAAACAAATAGAAATCATGAGAAAATTAGTATTATTATTAGTATTTAGTGTATTACCAACTACCTTTTTTGGTCAAGCAGCATTCGATAAATTTGATGGTCAAGATGACGTAACTTCAGTTATTGTAAACAAAAAAATGTTTGAAATGATGGGAAGTGTCAAAATGGATAGTAAAGATAAAGACACACAACAATATTTAAACTTAATAAAGAAGTTAGACAATTTAAAAGTGTTTACTACCAACAGTACAAGAGTAACTTCTGAAATGAAAGCTACTTCTGATAAATACATGAAATCAGCAGGATTAGAAGAATTAATGCGAATTAACGATGGTGGAAAAAACATTAAAATTTGGGTAAAATCGGGAGCAAAAGACTCTCAAATTAAAGAGTTATTAATGTTTATGGAAGGAATCTCAAAGGGTAATGAAACCGTTTTAATGTCGTTAACAGGTGACTTTGATTTGAATGAAATTTCAGTACTAACTGATAAAATGAGACTTCCTGGAGGTGATGAGTTGAAAAAAGCAACTAAAAATAAAAAGTAGTAGTTATGAAACGTATTTTAAGCATAGTAATTATTGTATGTGCTTTATTAACTAGCTGTAACGACGAACCATCCTTACAAAAGTATTTTGTAGAAAAAACGGAGAACAAGAACTTTATCGCATTAGATTTGTCGCCAAATATGTTGAATATTGATAGTTCTAAACTAACTGCCGATGAAACAGCAGCTTTAAAATCATTTGAAAAAGTAAACATTTTGGCTTTTAAATTAAATGACAGCAATAAAGCCGAATTTGAATCAGAGAAAGTAAAGGTTAGTAAAATCTTGAAAGAGGAAAAATACCAACAATTAATGAAGTTTGGTTCTGGAAAAGATGGAGCTTCAGTAAGTTTTGTAGGTGACGATGAGCATATTGACGAATTTGTTTTTTATGCAAATAAAAAGGAAACTGGATTTGCGGTAGTGAGAGTTTTAGGAAAAAACATGAACCCAACAGGAATTATGACTTTAATGTCGGTGTTAAAAAATGCTAATGTTGATTTAGAACAATTGAAACCTTTACAGCAAATGTTTGCGAAGTAATTTTAATTGGTTATAATGAAAAAGCGTTCCGAAATGGAACGCTTTTTTTATTTTTTAAAGTACTTAAAAGGAACTAATAACATTCCAAAACACTCGCCATGTTCTTTACCGGTGTGTTTGTGATGCATTTTATGACCTCTTCTTAAGGCTCTAGAATAGATGTTATTTGCATTTCTAAATAACTTGAATCTTTGGTGAATGAAAATATCGTGAACCACGAAGTAAGTAAATCCGTAGGCGAAAATTCCCAATCCCACAGCCAAACCATATTCGAAAATTTTATAACGCCACAAGAAGAAAAATCCCATACTAACAACGGCATAAAAAATAAAAAACAAATCGTTTCTTTCAAACCAAGAATCGTGGTCTTTTTTATGATGGTCAGCATGTAAAACCCATAAAAAACCGTGCATTATGTATTTATGACTAAACCAAGCCATAAATTCCATGAAGAAAAAAGCAGCCAGAAAAACCAATAAATAAATTAGCATAATTAGGTTATTTATATAATATTGAGCTTATAAGAGAAGTAACATTTGGCGAAAAGCCCGTATTTTTGGTAATTTGAAACTCGAATTCTGGTATTTTTAATTTCTGCAGAAGGAGTATTTTTAAGTTTGTCAAGTAATTTTTTGTAATAAGAATAAGCAGTATAAACTCCAAATTTTGCTTCTATTGGAAGAAGAATCAAACCTTCGTAACCCGCTTCAAAATCGGCTTCAATCTCTTCAATAATTTTAAGTTTCGATTTTTCATCTAATTGTGACAAATCGGTATTTGGAAAATAAGTACGATTTAAATCTTCAAAATCGGCTTTTAGATCACGAAGGAAATTTACTTTTTGAAATGCAGATCCTAACCTCATAGCGGAATCTTTTAGCAATTCATATTTAGTATCATCCCCTTTTACAAACACTTTCAAACACATTAATCCGACTACATCTGCTGATCCATATATGTATTCATTGTATTCTGAAATTGTTTTATATTCTGTTTTTGATAAATCCAATTTCATACTTTTCATGAATGCATCAATCAATTCTTTTGGAATATCATATTGGTGCACCGTATTTTGAAAAGCGTTTAAAATAGGATTTAAGCTAATCTTGTTTTTTAGCGAAAGCTCTAAATCATTTTCAAAAAGCAATAAAAGCTCTTCTTTGTTAAAGTCATGAAAACTGTCCACAATTTCGTCAGCAAAGCGAACAAAACCATAAATATTATAAATGTCTTGACGAATATTTGGCGCAAGCATTTTCACCGCTGAAGAGAAAGAGGTGCTGTAGGATTTTGTAACGTTCCGGCTACAATCAAAAGATACTTGGTCAAAAAGACTCTTCATAACTATAGGTTTTTTTCAATTAATTCGGCAACTAACTTTCCTGAAATTAGAGCTGGTGGAACACCAGGTCCAGGAACTGTAAGTTGTCCTGTAAAATACATATTTTCAACCTTTTTACTTTTCAGTTTGGGTCTTAAAAATGCTGTTTGCATCAATGTATTCGCCATTCCGTAAGCATTTCCTTTATAAGAATTATATACTTCTTCAAAGTCAAGTTTGCAAAAAGATTCTTTAAAAATAATATTTTCTTTTATATTTTGCTTAGTTAATGTCTCAAATCTTGAAATTATTTTTTCAAAATAGGCTTCTCTTAATTCTGGTGTGTCTTCAATTCCCGGCGCAAGTGGTATCAGAAAAAAACCAGATTCCATTCCTTCAGGTGCAGCAGTTTTATCAGTAATTGAAGGAAAATTCGCATAGAATAAAGGGTTGTCAGGCCATTTTGGTTCGTCGTAAATATCTTTTGCATGCTGATTAAAATCCACATCAAAAAACAATGCATGGTGAGAAATATTTTCTATTTTTTTATTAAACCCTACATAAAATAGTAGGGAAGAAGGTGCGAAAGTTTTGCTTTCCCAATACTTTTCAGAATAAGCTCGGTATTCAGGATCCAATAAGGTCTCGGTGTGATGGTAATCTGCGCCACTCAAAATGATGTCGGCATCGATTCTTTTTCCGTTTATTTGTAAGGCAACCGCTTTTTTATTTTCAACAATTATTTTCTCAATATTGGCGTTGGTTTCAAATTTTACATCTAATTCTAATGCCAAACTTTCCATACCACGAATCACATCGTACATTCCGGTTTTAGGGTGCCAAGTACCCATTCCAAAATCGGCATAATTCATAAAACTATAAAATGATGGTGTATCTGAAGGTTTAGCACCTAAAAATAAAACTGGGAATTCTAATATTTGGATTAATCGTTGGTTTTTAAATTTCTTGCGAACGTCTTTACTGATATTGCTGAAAAACTGACCTACTTTTAAAGCAGTTTCAGTAGTAATTAATTCTAATGGTGAAACTCCTGGGCGGTAAACTAAATCTTTTATGGCTATATCATAATTACTTTTGGCTTCAGCCATAAATTTGGCAAGAACGATACCGCTACCTTTTTCAATTGTTTCAAATGTGCCGATTATATCTTCTAAATTGTCTGCAATTGCAATAAAATCATTAATTCCATAATACACTCTGTAGGCTGGAGATAATTTTATTAACTCGTAATAATCGGATGGTTTTTTATTAAAGTCTCCAAAAAAGCGTTCAAAAACGTCGGGCATCCAATACCAACTCGGACCCATATCAAATGTAAATCCTTCTTTTTTTAATTGTCTGGCTCTTCCACCAATGGATTCGTTTTTTTCGAAAACAGTGATTGCATGACCTTTTTGAGCTAAATAGCAAGCTGCTGCTAATGATGAAAAACCGGAACCTATAATTTTAATGTCTTTTCTCATATGTTGTAACAAAATTACAAAAACGAATTTCTTGAATTTTTAATTTAAGTTGTATAATTTACAGATTTACTATTAGTTCGCTAATAGATTTAAAAACTTTAGTTTTTGTAGTAACGTTTTTTTCTTCAATAAAGCTAACCATTCTTCCGATTAACCATAATTCTGTTTCTTTATCGTTTAAAACTTCTTTGTTTAAAGCTTCTATATAAGGATTTATTTCTTCTTTATTAGGCTCAACAGTTAGATAAGTGACATAGGTAATATTGTTAAAATAACTCTTCAAGTCTTTTAGGTTATCTAAAGGAATACTCTCACCAAGGTAAATAGTTCGATATCCGTGGTTTAAAATTTCAAAGTTCAAGTACATTAGTCCCAACTCGTGAATTTCATTAGAGGGCAGGTAGAGTACAAAAACGCGATCGTCAATTCTAGGTTCTAATAATTGTTGTTTTTCGGTATTGATAAGTAACTTTTGCTTGATCAAATATGTAATAAAATGTTCGTGAGCCGGAGTTATAGTATCGGTTTGCCATAACAATCCAATTTCGTTCATTAAGGGAATAAATACTTCGAAAAACACTTCTCTAAATGATTTTTCAGAAAGTAATTCGTCATAAGTTTTAAAAAACAGCGTTTGATCAAAGTTAATCATTGCCATTTTAAAATAAGAAATCGCGTGACTTTTAACGCTTTTTTCAGAAATAATGGTATTTACAATTTCCGGAATTTCGTCTGGATTGTATTTTGCTATTCTAGATATTTTATAGCCGTAATCGTGCAGTAATACAATATTAAGAAGTTTTTGTAGATTGGGTAAATCATACAGTCTTATATTGGTATCAGTACGCATGGGTTTTAATATATTATACCGCTTTTCCCATATTCTGATGGTATGTGCTTTTATACCTGAAAGATTCTCCAAGTCTTTGATACTAAATACATTTTTTACATTGTTCATCTATTCCTTTAATAAGTTAAACAAAAGTAATTATAATTTTCTATTTAACACTGATAATTGTTTAAATATTAAGGAGAATTTGGTATTACAAAAATGATAATGAAGTGTAAAATATTATTTTGAAATTTAAAATTATGATTTTTCAAAAAAAGTATTAACTTGTTATTTAATATTAAATGCACTAATTAATACAAAAATTCAAAAAAATAGTATTAATAATATATATTATTATTTTACAAAGTCTAAAAAAAGGTTTACTTTTAAAAATTAATTAATTCAATTAACTATGAAAAAAAATTTTTTATTTCTCATTTTTTTATTAGGTATTCTTAAAATTGATGCCCAAGAATATTTTCCGAATAATGAAAGTGTACAAAACAAAAACAACAATTACACTGCATTTACCAATGCTAAAATTTTTGTAACTCCAACACAAATTATCGAAAAAGGTACTTTAATTATCCAAAACGGAAAAGTAATAGGAGCAGGAGCCGTCCTACCCATTCCTAAAAATTGTAAAATAATTAATTTAGAAGGTAAATGTATTTATCCATCTTTTATTGATATTTACACTAGTTTCGGAATTGAAAAGCCAAAGAAGAGCACCGTTTCTGATGGAGATTCTTATGATACAAAACGAGTAGGTTACTATTGGAATGAAAGTATTAAACCAGAGATTAATGCATTTGAATATCTTAATTACGATCAAACGAAAGCTGATGAGTTACTTAAAGCTGGTTTTGGAGTGGTAGGAACCCATGTACAAGATGGAATTGCCCGTGGTACAGGAACTTTGATAGCCTTGAATAATTCCGATAAAAGTATACGGTTGCTTTCTAACAAAATTTCTAATCATTTTGGTTTTACAAGAAGCTTAGTTACCAATCAATCCTATCCAAGTTCGTTAATGGGAATGATTGCGTTACTTCGCCAAATGTATTTGGATATGAATTGGTATAAAAATGGAAATTCTAAAATTAAAGACGCCTCATTAGAAGCATTATTAAACAATCAAAAATTAGTTCAAATATTTACTACTGAAGACAAATTAAATAGTATTAGAGCGTCTAAAATTGCAAAGGAATTTAATCTAAATTATGTTTTAAAGGGTGCTGGAAATGAATTTGAAAGAATTGATGAGATAAAGAATACCAATTCAAAATTCATTATTCCTGTCAATTTTCCTGAAGCCTATGATGTTTCCAATTCTTACTTGTCAGATCAAATCGATTTAAGTGATTTGCGTTTTTGGAATCAAGCACCTACCAATTTAAAAGTACTCGCTGAAAACAATGTCGTTTTTGCATTAACTACAGATAAATTAAAAAAGACTGAAGATTTTAGAACTAATCTATTGAAAGCAATAAAATATGGTTTTGATACAACAAAAGCATTAGAAGCATTGACAACCATTCCTGCATCTATAGTGGGTAAAAGTGATGAAATAGGTAGTTTAAATAAAGGTAGTTTTGCAAATTTCGTTATTACTTCTGGAGCCATTTTTGATGAAAAAACGATACTCTATGAAAACTGGGTTCAGGGTTCTAAATTTGTTGTCAATGATATGACATCAATAGATATTCGTGGAAATTATGATTTAACCGTAGATTCCAAAACCTATAAATGGAAAATAGAAGGTGAGATCAATGCTCCTAAATCAGAAATAACAACTGCAAATAATAAAAAAGTAAACTCAAAACTAACAATTTCTGCAAATTGGCTTACTGCTTCAGTAAAATTGAATGATACAATTACTCAAGGTTTTTCAAGATTAAGCGGGTACATCGAAAACACTCAAAATTTGTCTGGTAAAGCCATTTTAGCCAATGGAAATGAAGTAAAATGGCTTGCTACTAAAACAGCTCCTTTCGTAATTGTCAAAGACACTACAAAAGCAGAAAAACCAAATAGCATTATGCCTGTAACCTTTCCAAATATTGCTTTTGGAAATAGTCAAAAACCAACGCAACAAAACTTATTATTTAAAAACGCAACAGTTTGGACCAATGAACTGGAAGGAATTCTAGAAGATACCGATGTATTGGTTAAAAATGGTAAAATTGCTGCATTAGGCAAGAATATTGTGGATATAAATGCCGTTATAATTGATGCCAAAGGTAAACATTTAACAAGCGGAATTATTGATGAACATTCTCATATTGCCATTTCTAGAGGGGTAAATGAAGGTGGTCATAATTCGAGTGCAGAAGTTACGGTCCAAGATGTAGTAAATTCAGAAGATATTAATATTTACAGAGATTTAGCTGGTGGAGTGACCACGTCGCAATTATTACACGGATCTGCAAATCCTATCGGAGGTTGTTCGGCTATTGTAAAATGGAAATGGGGATTGTCTGCCGATGAGATGTTGTACAAAAACCAGCCTAAATTTATAAAATTTGCTCTTGGGGAAAATGTAAAACAATCGAACATTAGTAGAAGTTCTACTCGTTTTCCACAGTCTAGAATGGGGGTGGAACAAGTATTTATAGATTATTTCCAACGAGCTAAAGAATATGATTTGACCTGGAAAGCCTACAATTCAAATTCTAAAAAAGAGAAGATAAAAGCTCCAAGAGTAGATTTAGAGTTGCAAAATATTGCCGAAATCATAAATAAAGAACGTTTTATTACATGCCACTCTTATGTTCAATCTGAGATTTTAATGATGATGAACGTTGCTGAAAAGTTTAATTTTAGAATAAATACTTTCACTCACATTTTAGAAGGATATAAAGTAGCTGACAAAATGAAAGAACATGGAGTAGGAGCATCCACTTTCTCGGATTGGTGGGCCTATAAATTTGAAGTAAATGATGCAATCCCTTATAATGGTGCCCTAATGCACAACCAAGGTTTAGTTGTTGCCTTCAATTCTGACGATGCAGAAATGTCTCGAAGACTAAATCAAGAAGCTGCAAAAGCAGTGAAATATGGAAATGTTCCAGAAGTGGAAGCTTGGAAATTTGTTACTTTAAATCCAGCCAAATTATTGCACATTGACAATATGGTAGGGAGTATAAAAGTGGGAAAAGATGCCGACATAGTGTTATGGAACAACAATCCCCTTTCTATTTATGCAAAAGCTGAAAAAACTTTAATTGAAGGAGTTGTCTATTATGATCTACAAAAAGACGAAGAGCAACGAATAGCTATTGCCAAGGAAAGAAACAGTTTAATTGGGCAATTAATGCTTGAAAAAAATAAAGGTTCCAATACTCAAGAGCCTAAGAAAAAAGAGAGACGAGAAGACCACTGTGATACTTTAGAACAATAAGAAATGAAAAAGATATATACAATTTTAATACTGTTTTTTGGTTTGATTTCAAACACAAATGGACAACAAATACCTGCAAATAAGCAAACGAAATCAATATTAATTCTGAATGGTTTTGCGCATTTAGGTAACGGAAAAGTTATCGAAAATAGTGCCATTGGTTTCAAAGACGGTAAAATTATTTTGGTGAGAGATGCTAGAACGGCAAAAATTTCAAAAGGCGAATTTGATACTACAATAGATGCCACTGGAATGCACATTTATCCTGGATTTATTGCACCCAATTCAACTTTAGGACTAGTGGAAGTAGACGCAATCAAATCCTCTGATGATGAAAGAGAAATTGGAGATATGAATCCCCACATTAGAAGTATTATTGCTTTTACCGCCGATTCAAAAGTAATTGAAACCGCTCGTCCCAATGGAATTTTAATGGCTCAAATTACCCCACGTGGGGGAACTATTTCTGGAACTTCCTCTATTGTTCAATTGGACGCTTGGAATTGGAAAGATGCTGTGATAAAAGAGAATGATGGGATTCACCTGAATTTTCCACCTACAATGAAAAGAAGCGGCTGGTGGGCAGAGCCGGGAGCTATGGAAGCCAACAAAGAGTACTTGAAAAAAACAGAGGAAATAAGTTTGTTTTTAGACAATTCAAGAGCCTACATAGCCAGTTCTTCAGAACATAATTTGATTTTTCAGGCTATGAAAGGAGTTTTTGATGGAACCCAAACATTATTTATTCATGCCCAAGAAGAAAAGCAAATCATTGATGCAGTTCAATTAGTAAAAAAATTCGGAATAAAGAAAATGGTTATTGTGGGTGGTTATGATGCCTATAAAACAACCGATTTATTAAAAGAAAATTCCGTTGGAGTGCTTTTAAGAAATGTACATGATATGCCAAATAGCGGAGATGAAGATGTAGATTTACCTTTTAAAATGGCACGAATTTTAGTAAATAAAGGAATACTTGTTGGATTAGAAAACAGTGGTGATAAGGAGAGAATGCAAACACGTAACTTACCTTTTCTAGCTGGAACTTGTGCTGCTTACGGACTGGATAAAGAACAAGCGTTGCAACTGATAACTTCTAATACAGCCAAAATTTTAGGAATTGATGATTTCTGTGGTACATTAGAACAAGGCAAAGATGCTACTTTATTTATTTCGGATGGCGACGCTTTAGATATGAGAACCAATCAATTGACCGAGATATTTATTCAAGGTAGAAAGTTGAATACCGAAACACATCAAACGAAGCTTAACGCAAAATATAAAGAAAAGTACAATCAGAAATAAGCGTTATTTATAGACAATTTTGATTGACTCCGTCCTTCCCAACAAAGCTCCGCTTTGAAAAAAGAAAAGCCCAAACTAAATTAATTCAAGCAAGCTTGATTATATATGAATTCACGAGGGATTGACTCCGTCCTTCCCAACAAAGCTCCGCTTTGAAAAAAGAAAAGCCCAAACT
>CALPLL020000048.1 GCA_943324395.2 Rhizobium sp. Q54 | reverse complement strand
GCTTTTTAACATTCAATATCCCATTATTCAAGGTGGAATGATCTGGAATAGTGGATATAAGTTAGCTAGTGCAGTTAGCAATGCGGGTGGTTTGGGTTTAATTGGTGCTGGATCAATGTATCCAGAAGTACTGAGAGAACACATTCAAAAATGTAAATCAGCGACTGATAAACCTTTTGGCGTAAACGTTCCCATGTTATACCCAAATATTGAAGAAATAATAAATATTATCATCGAAGAAGGGGTAAAAATCGTATTCACCTCTGCTGGAAATCCAACTACTTGGACTTCATTATTAAAGCAAAATGGAATTATAGTTGTGCATGTAGTAAGTAGTTCGAAATTTGCTTTAAAAGCTCAAGAAGCGGGTGTTGATGCTGTTGTAGCTGAAGGTTTCGAAGCTGGAGGTCATAATGGGAGGGAAGAGACTACGACTTTTACGCTTATTCCAATGGTAAAAAAACACCTTTCAATCCCTTTAATTGCCGCAGGAGGTATTGCAACGGGTAGGGGAATGCTCGCAGCAATGGCATTAGGCGCTGATGGGGTACAAGTAGGTTCGAGGTTTGCTGCATCCATAGAATCATCTGCGCATGAAAATTTTAAAAACACCATTATAAATTGTAAAGAAGGAGAAACTCAGGTAACTTTGAAAGAATTGGCACCTGTTCGATTAATAAAGAATAAGTTTTACAATGACATTCAGGAATTGTATAAAACAAATCCATCTGTTGAAGATTTAAAGAATTTATTAGGAAGAGCAAGAGCAAAAAAAGGAATGTTTGAAGGTGATTTAATTGAAGGCGAATTGGAAATTGGACAAATTTCGGGTTTATTTGAAGATATAAAATCTGCTAAAGAGATAATTGATGAAATGATCCAAGATTTTGAAATTGCAAAAAATGAAATTCAAAATTTATAATAAATAATGCTTTAAGCATAATTAATATGAAGAAGTTTAAATTAATAGTACTGTTATTATTCCTAATAATTGGGGTTCAAAAAATGAATGCACAAGTATATAAATTTGTTGCAACAGGTTTTAGTGTATTGGAAAAAGAGGAGAAAGGCAATTGGGGAAAATGGTCGGACTATGAGACTACCAACATTGTGATAGCGTTAGATCTTGATAAAAAAAGAATTGTAGTTTATTCTAAAGAAATTCAATTCTATAACATTAATAAATTTGATAAAAAAATTGAAAATGACGACGATTTAATCTTTCCATTTAGCTGTAATGATATTGATAACGAACCTTTTACAATTTCATTTATAACTAGAAAAAAACAAGACAATCGTAAGCAATTGTATATTAACCAAAAAGACGTGATTTTAGTTTACAATATTGTTAATTTTCCTGAAAATAATAAATAGCCCATATAAAATAGTCAATTATGAAAAAAACAGTTTTATTATCGATGTTAATAGTTACATCAATTCTTAATGCTCAAGAACGTCCAAAGTTAGTTGTAGGTATAGTAGTTGATCAAATGAAAATGGAATATTTATACCGTTTTTCAGATGATTTTTCGGCAAATGGATTTAAAAGAATTATTGATAATGGGTATTCGTTTGAAAATATGCATTTCAATTACATGCCAACATATACCGGTCCTGGGCACTCATCAATATATACAGGAACAACACCATCAATTCACGGAATAGTTGGTAACGATTGGTTCAATCGCTCCACAGGTAAAGAAATGTATTGTACAGATGATGCTTCTGTTCACACTATCGGGGACGGTAAACCTGATGAAGGTGAAATGTCTCCAAAAAATTTACAAACTACTACTATTACTGATGAACTTCGTATGCAAACTAATTTTAAAGGAAAAGTTCTTGGGATTAGTTTGAAAGATCGAGGGGCAATTTTACCTGCTGGTCATTTTGCAAATTGGGCTTTTTGGTACAGTAATACAGGAGCCTTCATTTCAAGTTCTTTTTATGGCGAAAAACTGCCAGAATGGGTTACGAAATTCAATAATGAAAAACACTATATGCCATATATAAATAAGGGCTGGGATTTATTTAAACCAATTTCAACTTACGATAAAAGTTTGCAAGACAACAATCCTTATGAAGGAAAATTATATGGAAGTTCGGCGCCTGTTTTTCCCTACAATTTAAAAGAAATGTATGAAAAAAATGGTGCTAGTATAATTCGTTCTACCCCTTTTGGAAATGATTTGTTAGCAGAATTTGCAATGCAAACAATTAATAATGAGGAGTTAGGTAAAGATAACATCACAGATTTTTTAACTCTTAGCTTTTCATCTACTGATTATGTTGGACATTTGACAGGTCCAAGATCAGTTGAAACGCAAGACACTTATCTTAGATTAGACAAAACAATTGCCGATTTTTTAACATATCTTGATAAAACTGTTGGAAAAGACAATTACCTAATTTTTTTAACCGCAGATCATGCTGGTGCTGAAAATGTTAATTATCTGAAAGACAATAAATACGACGTAAATAGTGTTGAACCTAAAGAAATTAAAAAGGGATTGACTCAATTTTCTCAAGATACTTTTGGAGAAAATTTGGTTTTAAATTATTCCAATTTTAATTTGTACCTCAATAAAGAGATTATTAAAAATAAAGGGTTGGATTTATTTAAAGTAAAACAATCTTTTAAAGAATATTTGATGACTCAAAATCAAGTTAAAAGAGTTTATACAGAAGAAGAGATTTTAGCTTCAACTGGAAATGATTTCTTTCTAGATATTATTTCTAAAGGATATGATCCAAATCAAAATGGAGATTTGGTAGTTCTTGATAAACCAGGATTTATCGAATATAAAGGCACTGGAACTTCACATGGAACACCGTATTCTTATGATACTCATGTTCCTGCACTTTTTTATGGATGGCATGTAAAGCATGGAGAAAGTCATGATCGAAAAGTAATTACTCAAATAATTCCAACAATTGCTCAAATGATAAAAATTCCATTTCCAAATGGTACTGAAGCAAAAGTAATGACAGAAGTATTTAAGTAAATTTACAAAACAATTTGATTTTTAAGTAAGTCTTCAAAGGTTTCTCGAGCTCTAATTAAGATGCCTTTTCCGTCTTTCCATAATACTTCTGCCGGTTTGTATCTCGAATTATAATTGGATGACATCGAGAAACAATAGGCTCCTGCATTTCTAAAACAAAGTAAGTCGCCTTCTTTTATTTCAGCAATTCGACGATTATTTGCAAAAGTATCTGTTTCACAAATGTAACCTACAACAGTGTAAAAACGCTCTTTTCCCTTTGGGTTTGAAATGTTCTCAATATAATGCTGTGAACCATATAACATTGGACGAATTAAATGATTGAAACCACTGTCAATACCAGCAAATACTGTCGAAGTAGTTTGTTTTACCACATTTACTTTTGCTAAAAAATAACCAGCTTCACTCACTAAAAACTTACCAGGTTCAAATGCTAATGTCAATTCTCGTCCATAAGATGCTTCAAATGCTAGGAATCTTTTGGTTAGTTTTTTTCCTAATTCTTCTATATTTGTTTCTATATCTCCTTTATTGTAAGGTACTTTGAAACCACTACCGAAATCTAGAAAATCCAATTCTTTAAAATTATTTGCAGCCTCAAATAAAATCTCTGCTGCATAAAGAAATACCTCAATATCTAAAATATCTGATCCTGTATGCATATGAATCCCGTTAATATGCATTTTAGTATTTTCTACAATTCTAAGAATGTGGGGCATTTGATGTATTGAAATACCAAATTTACTGTCGATATGTCCTACAGATATATTAGAATTCCCACCTGCCATTACATGAGGATTTATTCGAATGCAAACAGGAACTCTTGGATGTTTTGTTCCAAAATGTTCTAAAACAGAAAGGTTGTCAATATTTATTTGAACCCCTAATCCTGCCGCTTCTTCAATTTCTTCAAATGAAACTCCGTTTGGTGTATAAATGATTTGTTCAGGTTTAAATCCCGCATACAATCCTAATTTCACTTCTTGGATTGAAACTGTATCCAAGTTGGATCCTATCGATTTTAGCAATTGTAGAATAGCAATATTGGACAAAGCCTTAACCGCATAATTAATTCTTAATCTTGGTACTTTCGAAAAAGCGTTACTTAATCGGTCGTATTGAGATTTTATTTTATCTGCATCATATACGTATAACGGACTTCCAAATTCTTCGGCTAACTTTACTAAATCTTGTGAATTCATGTCATATTTTTTTACAAATTTATTGCTCTTAACTACACAATCAAAGGAATTTAAGATTAATAACAAAAAATAACATTTTGTTATATTTGCAACAAAATACTACTTAAAGGTTTGGTAGATCCCCGTTTCCTTTTGTTGGTAAACTACTATTACCCATTAAATAAATATCAACAGCTCGAGCTGCTTCTCGGCCTTCAGAAATAGCCCAAACAATTAAAGATTGTCCTCTTCGCATATCTCCAGCTGTAAAAATATGTGGTTTATTAGTTTGGTAGTGGTTTGCTTTATAATTATTTCTAAAATCAATTTCGAGTCCTAATTGTTCGCTAAGTGTCTTCTCAGGCCCTGTAAATCCTAGAGCGAGCAAAGCCAATTCACAAGGCCATATTTTTTCTGATCCTTCTTTTTCGATTAATTCAGGTCTTTGCCCAGGGATGTTTTTCCAAGATACTTCTACGGTTTTTAAACCAACAAGTTCTCCTTTTTCATTGGTTAAAAATTCTTTAGTGTTTATTAACCAATTTCTATCGCATCCTTCTTCATGTGATGAGGAAGTTTTTAATTGCAATGGCCAATACGGCCATGGAGTCGAAGCGCTTCTTCCAACAGGTGGTTTAGACATAATTTCGAAATTTGTCACTGATTTTGCACCTTGTCGATTAGAAGTCCCAACACAATCCGAACCAGTATCACCACCACCAATTACTATTACATTTTTACCTTTTGCAGAAATTTTATTTTTAATTTCTTCACCATATAGCGACTTAGTTTGTTGCGTTAAAAAAGTCATAGCTTGAACAACCCCTTTAGCTTCAATTCCTTTGGTTGGTAACGATCTACTTTCAGTCGCACCTCCACAAAGGACTATTGAATCAAATGTATTTAATTCTTCCACACTGAAATTTACACCTACATTTACATTTACCTTAAATTGAATACCTTCAGCTTCAAGGATTTTTACTCTTCTGTCGATAATTCCTTTTTCAAGTTTGAAATTAGGAATTCCATAACGTAGTAATCCACCAATTGCATTGTCTCTTTCAAAAACGGTAACTGTATGTCCAGCACGATTTAACTGTTGCGCTGCAGCAAGACCAGCAGGGCCTGAACCAATTACGACAACCTTTTTTCCTGTTCTATTTTCAGGCTTTTGAGGTTTTATCCAACCTTCAGCAAATCCTCTTTCAACTATATTTTTCTCAATATTTTCAATTGCAACCGGTTCACTTATAATCCCTAAAACGCATGATTTTTCACACGGAGCAGGGCATAGGCGACCAGTAAATTCTGGAAAATTATTGGTTGATTGTAGTATATCTAGAGCACTTTCCCATTCTTCTTGGTGCACCATGTCGTTAAAATCAGGAATTAAATTTCCTAATGGGCAGGAGCTATGGCAAAATGGAATCCCACAGTCCATGCATCTTGACCCTTGTTCTTTAATTTTATCTTTTGGTAATGGAATCGTAAATTCATTGTAATTTGAAACCCGTTCTGCAACGGCAATATTATTTTCGTCAATTCTAACATATTCCTTAAATCCGCCAATTTTCCCCATAATAATAAATGTCTTTGGTAATAAGATTTGTCTTTTAATTCAATGCTTCTTCAAAATTTACATTTAACTCCGAAGCCGCTTTTTGTAATGCTATTTTATAATCTGTTGGCATCACTTTTACAAAATTATTTTGCTCTGTATTCCAATTTTCTAATATTCTTTTTGCCAATGGACTATTGGTAAACAAAGAATGATTTTTGATTAATCTTCTTAATTTGCTGTAATCACTTTCTTCTAAAACTTCAAAAGAGACCATTTCCATATTGCATTTCGTTGCATCAAATGTTTTATTTGAATCATAAACATAAGCAATTCCACCGCTCATACCTGCTGCAAAATTCCTTCCGGTTTTACCTAATACTACAACAGTTCCGCCAGTCATGTATTCACATCCATGATCTCCAACGCCTTCAACAACTGCTGTTGCTCCTGAATTTCTTACCGCAAAACGTTCACCAGCCATTCCGTTAATATAGGCCTGTCCAGTTATTGCGCCATACAAGGCTACGTTTCCAATAATGATATTTTCTTCAGGTTTAAAAGTGGCTGTTGGTGGAACTTTAATAATTAATTTTCCTCCTGACAATCCTTTTCCTAAATAATCATTGCAATTTCCATGAATTTTAAATGACAAACCATTTGTAGCAAAAGCTCCGAAACTCTGCCCTGCTGAACCTTCAAAATCAACCAAAATGGTATCTTCTGGTAAACCTTGTGATCCATATATTTTTGAAATTTCATTACTTAAAATTGCACCAACTGAACGATCGGTATTTTTTATTTTGAAAGTAACTCTCGTTTTTTCTTTTCTATAAATTGAAGGAATCGCCGCTTTTATAATTTCAAAATCCAATACGTTTTCTAAAGCATGATCCTGACTTGAAACGTTATAATTACTTACAGAATTTGCAATTTCTGGCTTGTATAATATTGCCGATAAATCCAATCCATTTGCTTTATAATGATCAATAGCCTTATTTACATTCAGTTTTTGTGATTGTCCAACCATTTCTTTCAAGGTTCTAAATCCTAATTGAGCCATTATAATTCTCAATTCTTCAGCTATGAAATACATGAAATTGATAATGTGTTCGGGAGTTCCTTTAAAGTTCTTGCGCAATTCGGGATCTTGCGTTGCAATTCCAACAGGGCAAGTATTTAAATGACAGGCACGCATCATAATACATCCTGAAGCAACTAGTGGTGCTGTAGCAAATCCAAATTCTTCTGCTCCTAATAATGCCGCTATTGCCACGTCACGTCCTGTTTTTAACTGGCCATCACATTCTAAAACTACTCTTCCTCGAAGGTCGTTTAATAATAAGGTTTGCTGGGCTTCTGCCAATCCCAATTCCCATGGAATTCCGGTGTGTTGTAATGAAGTTAGTGGAGCTGCACCTGTCCCTCCGTCGTAACCAGAAATCAAAATCACATCTGCTTTTGCTTTAGCAACGCCAGCAGCAATAGTTCCAACACCAACTTCTGAAACTAATTTTACATTAATTCGCGCTTCCCGATTGGCATTTTTTAAATCAAATATCAGTTGTGATAAATCTTCAATCGAATAAATATCATGATGTGGAGGAGGCGAAATCAATCCAACATATGGAGTTGAATTTCGAACTTCAGCAATCCAGGGAACGACTTTATCACCTGGTAATTGACCTCCCTCACCAGGTTTTGCACCCTGCGCCATCTTAATTTGAATTTCCTTAGCATTGGTTAAATAATTGATCGAAACACCAAATCTTCCCGAAGCTACCTGCTTAATTGCACTATTTCTAGAATCTCCATTTAGGTCTTTTTGAAAACGCTTTGGATCTTCGCCACCCTCACCTGAATTACTTTTTCCGCCAATTCTGTTCATTGCAATTGCTAAGTTCTCATGCGCTTCCTGACTTATAGATCCATAGGACATTGCACCAGTTTTGAATTTTTTTACAATTTCGGTCCAAGGCTCTACTTCATCAATTGAAATAGGATCTAAATTATTAAATTCAAATAAACCTCTTATAGTCATCAAGTTAGTGCTTTGCAAATTAACTGCATCAGCATATTCTTTATAACTTTCAGGACTGTTTAAACGAACTGCTTGTTGTAATTTGGAAATGGTAGTTGGATTGAACATATGTTTTTCGCCATTTCTACGCCACCTGTAAATTCCGCCAATTTCTAAAGGTAAAAGGTTTGGTATTTTTGAATTTGGAAAAGCATTTTGGTATCTTTTCTTGACTTCTTGTTCTATTTCGATTAATCCGATTCCTTCAATTCTCGAAGGCGTGAATGGGAAATATTTTGAGGTGAATTTTTTATTTAATCCTAAGATTTCAAATATTTGTGCGGCTCTGTAGGAATGTAGGGTGGAGATCCCTATTTTATTCATGATTTTCAGAATTCCTTTTGCAATAGCTTTATTGTAGTTTTTAATTGCATAATCAGCTTTAATATTGGTAATTATTCCGGAATCAATTTGGTTGTGAATAATTTCATTTACCATATAAGGATTAATTGCACTTGCACCATAACCAAACAATAAAGCAAAATGGTGGGGTTCCCGTGGTTCAGCTGATTCAATAATAATTCCAAATTTAGACCTAGCTTTTAAAATATTTAAGGAATGATGTAGGTAAGAACAAGCGAGTAACATTGGAATTGGTGCGTATTTATCTGAAACGCCTCTGTCTGATAAAATCACAATATTGCAATCTTCAGAGACTGCTTTAAAGGTAGCTTGAACACATTGTTCTAATGCTCGTTCTAATCCATTTACACCTTTTTCTATTTCATATAAGGTTGAAATAGTCACCGATTTAAAATCAGCATGGTTTATGTTTCTAATTTTATCTAAATCTTCGTTAGAAATAACTGGATTTTGAATTTTTAGCTTCTTACAATGTTTGGCATCAATGTCAAAAATATTAAAATCACCTCCAATTGCTAGACTAATATCGGTAATAATTTCTTCTCGAATTCCGTCAAGCGGCGGGTTGGTAACTTGAGCGAATAATTGTTTGAAATAATTATAAAGTAACTGTGGTTGATCGGATAAAATGGCTAGTGGAGTATCATTACCCATGGAACTAATTGCTTCTGCTCCTGAGGTCCCCATTGGGTTAATGATTGTTTTTAAATCTTCAATGGTGTAGCCAAAAAGTCGTTGGCGGGTTTCAAAATCCATTACTTCCTCAGGAATTTCATTTTGAGTGTAAGGAACATTTGATAAATGAAGTAAATTCTCATCAAGCCATTTTTTATAAGGCCGCTTGGTTACAATATCATTTTTAATTTCTTCATCTTCAATGATCCGACCTTCATTCATGTCCACTAGAAACATTTTTCCAGGTTCTAATCGTCCGTGTTGAATTACATCTTCAGGTTTGATATCTAAAACTCCAATTTCTGATGACATTATCACAAATCCGCTTTTTGTCAAAGTATATCGCGATGGTCGTAAACCATTTCTGTCCAATAAAGCTCCAATTACATTTCCGTCGGTGAATGGAATTGAGGCCGGTCCATCCCAGGGTTCCATAATGCAAGAGTTGAATTCGTAAAATGCTTTTTTGTCCTCAGACATGCTTTGGTGCCTTTCCCATGCCTCAGGAACTACCATCATCATTGCTTCTGGTAAGGATCTGCCTGTCATTAGTAACAATTCAATTACCATATCCATTGAGGCTGAATCCGATTTTCCTTCTAATATTATTGGGAATAATTTCTTAATATCTTCACCAAAAACATCACTTTTCAACAATTCTTCACGAGATCGCATTCGGCTAATATTACCTCTCAGCGTATTAATTTCCCCGTTATGACACATGTATCTAAAGGGTTGTGCCAATTCCCATGAAGGAAATGTATTGGTTGAAAATCGCTGGTGCACCAATGCTAATCGGGTTACTAAATCGCTATCTGATAAATCTAAATAGTAACCACTAATGTCTTCAGGCATTAAAAGGCCTTTGTATATTATGGTTGTGGTTGATAAACTACTGAAATAGTATTGGTGACTTTGTGATATTTTTGAATTATTGACTTCGTGTTCAGAAATTTTCCTTGCGGCAAATAGTTTTGCGTTAAACTCTTGCTCTGTTAATTGCAACCCATTTTTACCAACAAATACTTGCATTATTGTTGGTTCTTTTTCAGCAGCAATTTTCCCTAATTTAGAAGGGTTTACGGGAACTTTACGCCAACCCAAAACAGTCAATTTTTGATCTTTTATAGCAGTTTCGAAAGTAGTTTTACAAAATTCTTCTTGATTCTTACTTTTAGGTAAAAACAACATCCCAACTCCATATTCTTTGGGTTCAGGAAGTTCAAAATCAGTTACTTTTTTAAAGAAAGTGTGAGGAATATCAAACAATATACCGGCACCGTCACCTGTTCTACCATCGGAACTTACAGCACCGCGATGTTCTAATTTTATTAAAATATCTAATGCTTTATGTATTATTTCATTGGATTTAATCCCATTTAAATTACATATAAATCCAGCTCCACAGTTATCGTGTTCAAATTCTGGTAAATAGAGTCCTTGTGCTTTAACTTTCATGCTTGATAATTTTTCACTAAATTACTATTTTCACTGATAATAATATAATGAAATCAGCATATCAGCTAATTTTTATTGCTTTTTCATTTTAAACATTTTAAAATAACAATAATTTAATAATTGACTTTTTAATTAACAATTTAATAATCTAAGTTTTTATTAATCATTATTTAGAGCAATAATTTTCTTGAATAATATCATTTTATGTATTTTTATCAAACGTTATAGTTTCTAATTTTACTTTAAAAAAATGATAAAAGTGTTTTTAATTCCTTATCTGATTATGAATTTCATAATGTAAAATTCATTTTATTACTAATTAATTTCTATTAGAATTTATTAAGAAAAAACATTTCGCTTTTAACTTGAATTGTTTTATTTTTGTGCTCCCGAATCGTCGGGATTTAAAAGTAATAAAAACAATTATGGACATACACGAATACCAAGGGAAAGAAATATTAGCCAGCTATGGTGTAAAAATTCAACGTGGATATGTTGCTAGTAATCCTCAAGAAGCGGTTGCTGCAGCAAAACAATTAACTGCTGATACCGGAACAGGATGGCATGTAATCAAAGCGCAAGTTCACGCTGGTGGACGTGGAAAAGGTGGTGGAGTTAAACTAGCTAAGAATTTAGAGCAAGTAGAAGAAATTGCAGG
>CALPLL020000047.1 GCA_943324395.2 Rhizobium sp. Q54 | reverse complement strand
GATTAATGTTTCGGAAACCATTATTTGGTCGAAAATATCTCCGGAATCTCTATAAAAAAGAGAAGAATTGCCGTCAATTGCCATTTGCTCGAAAGGATTATAAATTCCGAATTGTTTCACTTCTTCCTTTTTTAATTTTGCTCCAATCCCTTCTTTTACGCTTTTATTGTAGGTGCCATCATTTAAATCTCCCATGATGATTATTTTGGCATTTGGATTAATTTTATAGATTGAGTCCATGATTTTTTTATTCAATCTTCCGGCTGCTTCTCTAAAAGGGCTGCTCTTTTTTTCACCGCCGGATCTAGAGGGCCAGTGATTTACAATTACATTTACCTCATCGCCGTCTAACATTCCGGTTACTAATAATACGTCTCTGGTGTAAACTCGGTTGTCAATTGCCACTTCAATTTTATCGGCATCTGCTTTATCTTCTGCGGTTTCACCAGTATTTTTCTCTATAATTTTAGAATCGTTTCTATAGATTAGTAAAGGGATATTAACCGAGCTCGTGGGTTTAAAATGCTTTTTTTGATATAAAAGTGCCACGTCAATTCCTCTTTTATCAGGAGATTCATAATGTACAATTCCGTAATCGTTTATAGCTAATTTAGGTTGTTTTACTAAGTCTTCCAAAACACCTCTGTTTTCAATTTCTGAACCACCAATAAGGGTTGGAGAGTTTGGATTTTCACCAGTCCCAATCTCAGAAAGCACCCTAGCAAGATTTTCTAATTTTTGCTGATATTTTTCTGAAGTCCAGTTTTGAGAACCATTTGGCAGCCACTCTTCATCAAAATTTGGATTGTTAATGGTGTCAAATAAGTTTTCTAAATTATAAAATGCCACCGTATGAACGGAAAATTTCTTTTGCTGTGCATTGGTGCAAATAATTGTAAAAAATAGAAAAAGTAGCGCGATTTTATTTCTTAAGTTCATAGAATATTGTTTTTATTTATCCTCTACATTAATTAGCCGGGTTACAAATGTAAAATATTATTGTAGATTAATAACATTGGCATATTAAGAAAATAATAATTGATTATTATTAAGACAATTTTAATATGTTGATTATGGATTAAAGGATAATGAAATTAGGGGTTACTATAATTATATTTAAAATTGCTTTTTTTTAAATGTAAAGAAATTAATATTTTTAACTGAAACGATTAAAATATTGAAATTTGTAACATTAATTCTTGTAAATTTGTAAGCCCTATTTTTAAATAATTTAAAAAGCAGGGTTAATTTAAAAATAATATATGAAAAAACTTGTTATTAGTGCATTATTTGTAATGCAAGTGTTTTTTGTTTTTGCTCAAAATGTTTCTGGAATTTCTGGAAAGGTGGTTGATTCTAAAACTCAAAAACCATTACAAAATGCAATTGCATCAATTCAAAATTCAAATTTAACCCAGCTCACGAATGCTGAAGGGGTATTTATTTTTGAAAATGTAATTGTTGGTAGTCAATTAGTTCAAATCAAAAGTTCAGGTTACAAAGATCAATTGCTTCCAGTTGAAATTGTAGCTGGGAAGAACTTGGATTTAGGAACAATTATTTTAGAATCGGACATTACAGTAGAAAGACAATTAAGTTTAATAACTATTACTGATTCAGATTTGGGAGATGACAATAGTGGTTCAGAAAGCACTTCTAGTTTGCTTCAAGCATCAAGAGATGTATTTCAACAATCGGCGGCTTTTAACTGGGGTCAAGCTCGATTCAAGATGAGAGGTTTAGACAATGAGTATGGAGTAACCATGATTAATGGAATTTCCATGAACAAAATCTATGACGGAAGACCACAATATAGTAACTGGGGGGGATTGAATGATGCAACTCGTAATCAAGAGTTTACAAATGGTTCTGCGCCTTCTGATTATACTTTTGGAGGAATTCTAGGTACCAATGAAATAAACACTAGAGCGTCTTTATACCGTCCAGGAAATAGAGTTTCGTTTGGAGGAACTAATACTAATTACACTGGGAGAATTATGGGGACTGTAGCTTCAGGGATGAGAAGTGACGGATGGGCTTATACTATTTCTGCTTCCAGACGTTGGGCTCAAGAAGGCTATTTCCAAGGGACAAATTACAGTGCCAATTCTTTTTTTGCAACTGTAGAAAGAAAAATAACAAAAAACAATAGCTTAAATTTTACAGCAATATTCGGTCAAAATAGTAGAGGTAAAAATTCACCAAATACCCAAGAGGTAACTAATCTTGGCGGTGAAAAATATAATTCTTACTGGGGTTGGCAAAATGGGGAGAAAAGAAATTCAAGAATAAAAACGGTTGAAGAGCCATTGTTTATTTTAAGTAATTATTGGAAGCTTTCTTCAAAAACAAATTTAAATATCAATGTTTCTTATCAAACAGGAAAAATTGGAAATAGTAGAATTGATTTTCAAGGAGCTAATAGTCCTGATCCTACTTATTATAGAAATTTACCTAGTTATTATACGTCACTATTTGAAAATGACCCTGCAGCTGTAACGCTTCAAAATCCAGGCGCCTATCTTCCTGGTGGTTTGGGAGGTATTAGTCTAATTGCTATGTATAATTATTCTCCAAGTCCAGGAGTTTATCCATATCGTGACCCTAGCTTAGCAACTAATACTCCTTATATTGCGGCTTTTAATGGTTCACAAACCGCTAATTTTTTAACCAATAAACAAATAGATTGGACGTCTATGTACCGCGCCAATTCTATTAACGGAACTAGTAAATACGCATTATTTGAAGACCGTACAGATGATACTCAATATGTTGCTAATACAATATTAAGTTCCCAACTTTCAGATAATATAATTTTAAATGCAGGTGGAAGTTTTACTCGATTAAAATCGCATAACTTTAAAAATATGCTTGATTTATTGGGAGGTAGTTCTTTCAGTGACTTGAACTTATTTGGTGTTGGCGACCAACAACAATCTGATTTAAATAACCCAAATAGAGTAATTGGAAAAGGAGATATTTATGGCTACAATTATAATTTGTTTACCACAAAAATTGACGCTTTTAGCCAATTTAAATTTGTTTATAAAAAAATTGATTTTTATTTAGCACAATCATTCTCTCGTTCAGAATTTGAAAGAGAAGGGTTATTTAAAAACGGTTATTACGCGAACAATTCTTTTGGTTATAGCACGAAAAAAGCATTTGATAATTTTGGATTTAAAGGAGGTTTAACCTACAAAATTTCAGGACGTCAATACATTACCTTTAATGGTGTTTATATGTCAAAAGCGCCGAGTTTAAGGAATGTGTTCAATAATGCACGCGTATCTAATAATGTGACTGACGGGGTATCAAACGAAACCGTTTCTAGTGCAGATGCGAGCTACATCATTTCTGCTCCAAAATTAAAAGTAAGACTAACCGCTTTTTATTCTAAAATTCAAAATCAAACTGAAACTTCTTTCTTTTTTGGAGATGGTGCGGGAATTGATGACCCAGCAACTGATGCAAACGAAAGTAATGTATTCGTAGCTGAAACGGTAACTAATTTAGATAAGAGAAATATAGGAATTGAATTTGGTGCTGAATATGCTGTTACTTCTACCATAAAATTTACAACTAGTATTGCTTTTGGAGACTATATTTTTGACAGCAATCCAAATGTAAAAGTGAGTTCAGATGCTGCGGCGACAGTTGATAATCCAACGCCACTGAATGATTACGGACAAGCCAAATTAAAAAATTACAAACAATCGGGAATGCCACAAGCAGCTGCATCTTTTGGAGTTGAATATAGAGACCCTAAGTTTTGGTGGGTAGGTGCTAACATAAATTACCTGGCTAATAATTATATTGATGTTGCTCCAATAACAAGAACAGACCGCTTTTTTAATGATCCATTAGGGGTTAACAACAATCCATTTCCAGAGGCAACTCAAGCAAGAGCTAACGAATTGTTAAAGCAAGAAAAATTTGATAATTTTGCTTTGTTGAATTTAATTGGTGGAAAATCTTGGAAGGTAGGAAACAATACCTTTGGATTCTTTGCAAGTGTTAATAACGTTCTGGATATTGTATACAAAACAGGCGGATTTGAACAAGCAAGAAACTCCAACTACAGACAATTAAACCAAGACGTTTCAAGTGGAACTCCGGCATTTGCCCCTAAATATTTTTACGGTTTCGGAAGAACCTATTTCTTAAATCTATATATCAATTTCTAATAAAATAAATAACAATAATATGAAATCAATAATTTTAAAATCAGTATTTTTTAGTATTCTTTCTGCAGGATTGTTTACTAGTTGTGTAAAAGATGAGTTTGGAACACCTACCCTTGGAGACTGTTCAGAAACTTCATTAGTAAAAAACAGAGAAGTTTCTCAAATTTCTGCTGGAGCAGTTGTAGCGGTTCACACCAATATTGTACCAGGTGTTTCTGACGTAATTGAAGCATATGTTACTTCAAGTGATATTGGAGGAAATTTCTTTAAATCAATTTCTTTCCAAACTTTAGACGGAACTAAAGCTTTTAGTGTTCCTGTTGATGCCTCTTCTACATTTATTAATTATGAGCCAGGAAGAAAAGTTTTAATTAAAATGGATGGTTTATATAAAGATGTAAAATACGATGGAATGAGAATTGGTGGTCTTTATGCCAACTCATCAGGAGGTGCTGAAGTGGGAAGAATGTCTGAAACTGATTTCAAAACTTCAGTTAACCGTACTTGTACTGCAGTAAATGAAGACCAATTAGTTCAACTAGTAACTATAGACCAAGCAATTAGTGGTGGTGCCTATTTAAATAAATTAATTGAATTTGACAGAGTTCAATTTGTTAATAATGATGTTGTTGCTAACAGTACTTATTATGATCCAAGTCCATCAAATCCAAATACTATTGGTGGAGCTACCAATAGAAGAATTCAAGATTTTAACGGTAGTTCAGTGATTTTTAGAACTAGTGGCTATGCTAATTTTGCATCTAAACAAGTGGCTACTGGAAGTGGAAAAATTAGAGGGATCATGACAAAATACAATACCGATTACCAATTTATGGTAAGAACTGAAGCCGATATTAAATTAACATCCCCAAGATTTTCACCATTATTAAATGAAACTTTTGATGGTGGTATTGCCTCTTGGACGGCTTTTAGTGTAACGGGGGCTGAAGTTTGGGTACACAGCACTACTTTTGGTAATCCAGGGTCAATGGCTAAAATGTCAGGTTTTGCAACTACCAATAGAGCTAATGAAGATTGGTTGATTTCACCAGTTCAAAATTTATCTTCATTAACAACCGCTACTTTATCGTTTGACAATGCCTATAAATTTACAGGAGATCCTATTGTAGTTTTAGTGTCTAAAAACTATTCTGGTTCAGGAAGTCCATATGCTGCAGGGGTAACATGAACCACTTTAACTGGGGCAACACTTTCTGCTGGTAATTATGTTTATGCCAATTCAGGTAACTTGTCTTTAAGTTCTTTCGTTGGCGCTGGAAATAGTGCTGTTTATGTGGCATTTAAATATACCTCTTCAACAACCGCAGCTTCTACTTGGGAAATTGACAACGTGAAAATTTTAGGAAACTAGTCCTAAATAGTATTATACAAAAAGAGCTGCAGGAATGTGGCTCTTTTTTTTGGTTATTTTTTAAAATAATGATGAGTATTTTATAACTATTTTGTACTTTTCAGTCTAATTTAAATTTTAAGAAAAATGATTAAATTTTCATTCCAATCCTTGTTAGTAATCCTAACTTTGAGCTTAGGAACCAATGCCAATTTTGCCCAGGATATATTAGTAAACTCCCTAAAAGTCAATGCAAGCGATAAAAGTAAAGAGAGTTTTAAATTTACCGATGTAATCAACCTTGCTAATACATCCGTTAAAAATCAAGGTTCGTCAGGAACCTGCTGGAGTTATTCAGGAAATTCGTTTTTAGAATCAGAAATGATTCGCATTGGGAAACAACCCGTTGAATTATCACAAATTTTTTCTGCTCGAAATGCCTACGTTGAAAAAGGGAAAAACTACGTTAGAATGCACGGTGCGGTAACATTAGGCGATGGTGGATCTTTACATGATGTAACAAATATGCTTAAAAAATACGGAGCAGTTCCTCAAGAAGTATATACTGGTTTAAATTACGGAACTACCAAAAATAAATTTGGAGAAATGGCTGCTTTAACAGAAGGTTTATTGGTTGCTGCGGTGAAAAATCCTAATGGGGAGTTAACTCCAAATTGGATCAAAGCGTATGAAGCAGTTATAGATTCTTACTTAGGTCAAGTTCCTCAGAATTTCAATTTTAAAGGAAAAAATTATACGCCTCAAACTTTTGCAAAGGAAGTAGTGGGATTAAATCCTGATGAATATGTAGAATTGTCATCTTATTCTAATGCGCCTTATTATACTAAAACCATGCTAATGGTTCCAGACAACTGGTCGTTTGATTTGATTTACAACGTGCGTTTAAATGATATGACTGATATTATTGACAATGCCTTAAAAAACGGATTTACTGTGGCTTGGGCTACCGATGTTAGTGAAAAAAGTTTCAGTTGGAAAAACGGAATTGCTTACGTTCCGACAAAAAAAGTGGAGGACATGACCCCTGAAGAAAAAGAAAACCTATTCAATGGTCCAAAACCAGAAATGGAAATTACAGAAGAAATCCGTCAAAAAGCATTTGATAATTATCAAACTACCGACGATCATGGAATGCACATTGTGGGCGTTTCTAAAGACCAAGACGGTAAAGAATATTACATCGTTAAAAACTCTTGGGGAGCAACCAACGATTACAAAGGCTATCTTTATGTGACTAAAAACTTTATCAAGTATAAAACTACTGCTTTAATGGTAAACAAAGCGGGAATTCCTGCTGCATTAGCTAAAAAGATGGGAATATAATAGAATCCTAATTGTTTATAATAAAAAATCCCACTCGAAAGAATGGGATTTTTTGTAACTAAACCAAAATAAATTTTACTGCAAAGCAATCTTTTTCGTATTCAATAAATTATTAGAAGCATCATAAATTTTTACCAAATAAACGCCAGTTCCATTTAATGAATTTAATGAAACTACATTTTGTTGACTATTTATTTCTCCATTTAAAACTTCTTGCCCAAGCGTATTTACCATTTTGTAGCTCCAACCATTTGCATTGAAAATAGTACCACAATCAATGGTGATTTGTTGTTTGGCTGGATTTGGATAAACTGTGATTTGATTGTTTTGTGTTATTTCATTGGTGCCTAAAGTGGTATATAATCCTGTAATTTCTGCTTGGGTTAAATCACGGTTCCAGATACCGATATCGTCTAGTTTGCCATTTAAATATTCACTCCCTGCTGTTGATCCAAATCTTACTCCTGTAAGTTGATTTAAAGCAGAAATTGTTGTTGTTGAGCTTTTATCGAAAACCCCATTTACATAATAACTATATATATTTCCAGTTTTAACAATCGTTAAATTATACCAAACTAAATTGTCAATTGGGTTGTAAATAAGTGGATTTGCACTAAAAATATTCCAGGAATGGATATTAGGATTTTCATTTTTCCAATGACTAAATAAATTAGGTCTATTATTATGACAATAACTTAAACCTTCACCATCATGAGGGCTTGTGTTAAAAATCATTTGCATTCTTTGATTGTTATTATTTGTTAAAAACCAAAGACTTATTGAATAATTAGTCCAACCATTATTATAAAATTGATTAGCAATCAAAATTCCACTATTTGAAAAGCTATAAGCACTATTAGTATTTCCAAATCTATCGGTTGTTAGTGTTGCCCCACTTACTGTCCCGTTATTTGCATTTCCACTTAAATCATTTGCATTTCCGCTAAAAGGCCAATAGGCCACCAATCCGTTTGTAGGGATATAATTAGGAACTTGTGCCACTAAGGCATTAATTGTAAAAAGACTGAGTAAAAGTAATTTTTTCTTCATAATTTTAAGTTTTATAATTTCTTTAAATATCCATAATGATTTATTTGATTTTATATAAATCGTTAGAAATTATATTTTCTACTATTTTTTTGGGTTAACTTAATGATTTTTAATATTTTGTAAAAATAAAAAACGCCCTTACGTAGGACGTTTTCAAAAAAATAATTTAATTTTTCTTATAGTTAGGAGTCTGTTTTTAGAAGATTAGGCAGTAACATTATATCTTTTATACGTTTGTCTTCGCTATTTTTTTGTTCTATAATTAATTTTTGTTCTTCTATTCCTGTAATTTTAGAAACTTTAGTCAATAATCCAGAAACAGCTTGTTCTCGCCTTTTTACAGTTGCAGAAATGGTTTCTGTATTTCCATTAATTTCAAATAATTGATTTATTTCGTTCAATGAAATAAATTGATTTAATTTAGTTAAAAGGTAAAACAATACTTTTTCCTCTTGTTTTTCAAATATTATTGGTTTCCCTTTGTATAAAAATGCTTGTTTTTGTGTACTGTAAATTATTCCTTTAAAAGGTTTTACGAAAGGGTTAAGTTTGTTTTTTAGAGCTAATAATAATAAAATCAGTGTTAGTAAGAAAATTAAGATAAATATCAAATACTTGTTACTTTCATTAATTGGATAAATAAATACAGCAGTATCCCTTAAATTTCCCTTAAATTCACTGATATCACCGACGTGAAAAAATTTCTTAGACGAAATTTGATAAACACCTATAAGGGTTTTCCCGTCTAAATAAGTACTGATAACATTTGGAAAATAATTTCGATTATAAATGTTTATTTTATTTGAATAAAAATCAATTTCAGAAAAAGTTCTTGAAGTAATATATAATTTTTTAATATCATTAATAGGAACTTCAGGCTCTGTTTTAATTAATTTATTATAATAATTTCCTTCACAAAACCATTGCATTTTTGATAAGTTAAGGCGCCAAATTTTATTATCTAAAAGTTTTACATTTACAATATCATTATTATCCTTTTTAACCCCACCAAAAACATATAAATCATTTCCTTTAAGATAACTATATGCCCCTTCTCTAGGTTCTTGTTCTTCTTCTCTATTAGTTTGTACTTCGATCCATTCCCTAGTTTGAAAATTGTATTTGGTAAGAATATTCTTAAAAGTAAAAAGTCCATAGCCGCCATAAAAGTAAATTTCATTGTTATAAACAAACCGTACGGCGCCAAATTGGTTTCTGTGTAAAAAGGAGTTGTCAATTCGTACAATCGAATCGTTTCTATATTCCAACACTGGGCCACAACCTTCGTGAACTAGATAGGTTTTATTGCCAATATTAAAAAACTTGTATTCTTGTAATTTAGCAGGATATTCGGTGTGTTTAAAAGCAATTCTTTTCATATCATTGCCTTTATAAACCAAAGAGTCGTCAATAATTAGTACGGGTTGTTTGGTTTTGGCTTCTCTAAACAATAGAAACTCACCGTCAAATTCCAGTTTTTGAGCTTTGATGGTAAAAGGAGCCAAACAAAGTAATAAAAAAGTGAACAAGGTAGAACGCATAGAAATTAAAATGAGGGAATAATTAAATGCCTTAAATAATTTAACATTTACAAATATGCACATTAATACAATTAAAATATAAATAAATAGTCGAAATTGTATTTTCCAGTATTTTTTTCCAACACTTTAATAATAAAAAATCCCACTCGAAAGAATGGGATTTTTTATTTAATATGATTTCACTTTATTCCGGATCTTTCATTTTGAATGTATCCATAAAAGCAGTAGTATAATTTCCAGCTACATATTGCTCGTCATCCATTAATTGACGGTGAAAAGGAATTGTAGTTTTTACGCCTTGAATTACAAATTCATCTAAAGCGCGTTTCATCTTATTTATCGCTTCTTGACGCGTTTGAGCCGTGGTAATTAATTTGGCAATCATAGAGTCATAATTTGGCGGAATCGTGTAACCTGCATAAACGTGCGTGTCTAAACGAACACCGTGACCTCCTGGCGCATGAAGTGTAGTGATTTTTCCTGGTGAAGGGCGAAAATCATTGTAAGGATCTTCGGCATTTATTCTACATTCTATAGCGTGTAATTGTGGTAAATAGTTTTTCCCAGAAATTGGAGTTCCTGCTGCCACCATTATTTGTTCGCGAATTAAGTCGTAATCAACCACTTGCTCTGTAATTGGGTGCTCTACTTGAATTCTAGTATTCATTTCCATGAAATAGAAATTTCTATGTTTGTCTACTAAAAATTCCACTGTTCCAGCGCCTTCATATTTAATAAATTCTGCTGCTTTTACAGCTGCTTCACCCATTCTAGTTCTTAATTCATCGGTCATAAATGGAGATGGAGTTTCCTCGGTCAATTTTTGATGTCGACGCTGAACTGAACAGTCTCTTTCAGATAAATGACACGCTTTTCCATAGGAATCACCTATGACTTGAATTTCAATATGTCGAGGTTCTTCAATTAATTTTTCAAGGTACATCCCATCATTTCCGAATGCAGCTGCCGATTCTTGACGAGCTCCTTCCCAAGCTTTTAATAAATCTTCTTCTTTCCAAACCGCACGCATCCCTTTACCTCCGCCACCAGCAGTAGCTTTTAGCATTACAGGATAACCCATTTCTGAAGATAATTTTTGAGCTTGTTCAAATGATTCTAATATTCCCGCAGAACCTGGCACACAAGGAACTCCTGCTTCAATCATAGTAGCTTTTGCAGAAGCTTTGTCTCCCATTCTGTCAATCATTTCTGGAGAGGCGCCAATAAATTTTATTCCATGTTCTTGACAAATTTTTGAAAATTTTGAATTTTCAGATAGAAACCCATAACCTGGATGAATTGCATCAGCATTGGTAATTTCAGCTGCTGCTATAATATTAGACATCTTTAAATAGGAAAGATTACTTGGCGGAGGGCCGATACAAACTGCTTCGTCAGCAAATTTCACGTGAAGACTTTCCGCATCAGCAGTAGAATAAACGGCAACCGTTTTAATTCCCATTTCTCTGCAGGTTCTAATAACACGAAGGGCTATTTCACCTCTATTTGCAATTAATATTTTTTTAAACATTTTTTTTGAATTATGAGTTATGAGTTATAAGTTATAAATTATGAAAGGGTTTGCCAATTCATAATTTAAAATTCATAATTTATAATTTCTTAAGAAGGATCAACTATAAATAAGGGTTG
>CALPLL020000046.1 GCA_943324395.2 Rhizobium sp. Q54 | reverse complement strand
AGCCGCTACAGGAACAGGGATTCAGTGGTATGCAGCAGCAACGGGAGGAACGGCTTTGGCAACTACAACAGCATTAGCAAATGGAACTACTTATTATGCTTCGCAAACCGTGAGTGCTTGTGAGAGTTCTACTAGATTAGCAGTGACGGTAACATTGAACGACCCTCAAATTACAGCAAGTGCAACTACGGTATGTAGTGGAACACCAGTTACTTTAAGTGCAAGTACCACAGCAACTGTAGCGCAAAACTGTAATTTACCTGCCAATTTACAAACAGGTTTAGTTGGTTATTGGCCATTTTGTGGTAATGCTAATGATGTTTCTGGAAATGCGAATAATGGAACGGTAAATGGAGCAACTTTGACGACTGACCGTTTTGGAAATACGAATAGTGCTTATAGTTTTGATGGGGTGGATGATTTTATCGAAAGTTCTAATTTTTGTTACAATAATGGAGAATTAGATCAAACTGTTTCGGTTTGGTTTAATCCAACTTCAAACACTCCAACAATTGGACCAGGACAAACATTTTTTAATACTGCACCTCATAACGGATTTGATTTTGGATATAGCTATATTGGAAATCAAAGTATATACATCTTTAAAAACTCAGATCCAGGAGTTCCGGCGTGGAATATTGCATCAAATATTACATTTAATACACCTACAATTAATTTAAATTCCTGGCATAATGCATTAATAGTTAAGCAAGGTTTGGAATATAAATTTTATTACAATGGTAATTTAGTTGGTAATTTAGTTTCTACAATAAATCCAATACAATATCTATGTAAAATTCGTTTTGGTGCAATTACATGTTGTCAACCAGAAGTTTTTAATGGAAAACTAGACGATATATCTTTATGGAACCGTGCACTTTCTCCAGCTGAAATTGCACAACTTTACACTGCTGCACCAACCTACCTTTGGTCAACCGGAGAAACTACCGCAACCATTAACCCATCGCCAACGGCAACAACCACTTACTGGTGTGATGTTACGGTAAATGGAGTAACGTGTAGAAAAAGTATAACGGTTACAGTAAACCCAATTATCACTCCGGCATTTACGCAAGTAGCTGCAATATGTAATGGAGAAACTTTAGCGGCATTGCCAACTACTTCAGCTAATAGTATCACAGGAACTTGGTCGCCAGCATTGAATAATACGGCTACTACAAGCTATACTTTTACACCAACAGCAGGTCAGTGTACTACAACAGCAACTATGGCAATAACAGTGAACCCAATTCCACCAGCCCCATCAGGTGCTTTAACCCAAACTTTCTGCGCTACACCAGCGCCAACTGTAGCTAGTTTAACTGCTACAGGAACAGGGATTCAGTGGTATGCTACTGCAAATGGAGGAACGGCTTTGGCAACTACAACGGCGTTAGTAAATGGAACTACTTATTATGCTTCGCAAATCGTGAGTAACTGTGAAAGTACTGCAAGATTAGCTGTAACGGTAACATTGAACGACCCTCAAATTACCGCGAGTGCAACTACGGTTTGTAGTGGAACATCTCTTACTTTAAGTGCAAGTACCACAGCAACTGTAGCGCAAAACTGTAATTTACCTGCCAATTTACAAACTGGTTTAGTGGGTTATTGGCCATTTTGCGGAAACGCTAATGATGTTTCAGGGAATGCGAATAACGGAACCGTTAATGGAGCAACTATAACAACTGACCGTTTTGGAAATGCCAATAGTGCTTATAGTTTTAATGGTTCGAATACTTATATTGATGTAACAAATGCTTTTTTTAATAATGGCTGGCAAGATTATACTTTAAGTCTTTGGTTTAATGCAAATTCAACTACTGCTTCTACTTATGGTGGATTAACAATGTTAAATACATTGCCACATCAAGGTTTAGGTGTTGGATTTAGCTATAATAATAGTCAACATATTTATCATTTTAAAAATTCTGATCCTTCAATTAGTGGAACAAGTTGGAATATTTATGCAAATGATAGTTTTAATACTTTCCCAATTAATTTAAATTCATGGTATAATATTGGAATTGTAAAAAATGGAAATAATTATTTATACTATTTAAATGGGAATTTAGACAAATCAACAACTGCTAATTTAAGTCCAATTTCATATTTATGTAGCATGAGATTTGGCGGAATTACATTAGGCACAACTTTCGAAATATTTAATGGAAAACTAGATGATATAGCAATTTACAACCGTGCACTTTCTCCAGCTGAAATTTCTCAACTTTACAATTCCAATCCACCTACCTACCTCTGGTCAACCGGAGACACTACCGCTACCATCAACCCAACTCCAACTGCAACGACTACTTACTGGTGCGATGTAACGGTAAATGGAGTAACGTGTAGAAAAAGTGTGACGGTTACAGTAAATACCACGGCAACTCCAACTGGAACTGCAACTCAAACTTTCTGTGCAACACCAACGCCAACCGTAGCTAGTTTAACGGCTACAGGAACAGGGATTCAGTGGTATGCTGCAGCAACTGGAGGAACGGCGTTGGCAACTACAACAGCTTTAGTAAATGGAACTACTTATTATGCTTCGCAAACCGTGAGTACCTGTGAAAGTACTAGATTACCTATAAAGGTTTCTCTTAACGATCCACAAATTACGGCTAGTGCAACTACGGTTTGTAGTGGAACACCAGTTACTTTAACTGCAAGTAATAGTTCGCAAAATGTTAGTAGTTGTAATGGTTTTTCAAACTATAATTTTTTAGATTTTACCTCGATTGCTTCAGTTGGCAATTATACAAATTTGATAAAAAAAGGTAACGAATTTTACTTGAGAAGTAATAATGATGTTTTTAAATCTAGCAATTTAACTGGGCCTTATTCGTCATTAAATTTTAACAGTCAAATTGGAATAAATGAAGCTGGGCAGCTTTTAGGTTTTGATAATTTAAATAGACTACATATTTCAACAAGTCATAATGGATTGTATTTATATGATGGAATTAATTGGTCATCAAATGGATTAATTGGATTTGGAACTGCTGGACAGTATTTTACTAAATTAGCTAATGGAAGAATTGTAATTTCCAAAGGAGGTTTTTTGCGGGATATTTATTATTCTGATGATAATGGTGTGACTTGGATTAATGCCACTAACATTGATGTGGATTGGAATAATATAGTAATTGCATCAAATGGAGATCTCTATGCTTCTTCTGGTATTGGAGGAGTAAATAATAAAGGGGTAATTAAAAGTACAGATAATGGCTCTTCATGGTTTTATATAAATTCTAATTTGGGTATAATAAGTTCAACTGGTATTTTTAAAGATTGTGTTAATAATCTCTTTATTGTTGGAGATAATAAAATATTTAAATCTTCAAACGATGGTGCTACTTGGAATGTTATCGCTAATATTCCGCCAATATTCACTTCATTTCCGTCATACGGTCAATTTGTTGTAACCTCTAGTGGTGATTTTTATTATCATGGAGAAAACTACCTATTTTTAAGCAACAATCAAGGTATTACATGGACTCAAATTACAAATATACCAGGTAATTTTGGTACAATTAGAGAGGTTGATGGTAATATAGTTGTTTGTTCAACTCAAGGACTTTATGCTAAAACTTTGTCAAATAATACCACATTTCTCTGGTCTACAGGAGAAACTACCGCTGCCATCAACCCAAGCCCAACTACAAATACCACTTATTGGTGTGATGTAACGGTTAATGGAGTAACGTGTAGAAAAAGTATAACGATTAACGTGAATCCAAATATTACGCCAACATTTACACAAGTTGCAGCCATTTGTTATGGAGCTCCAGCTCCAACATTGCCAACTAATTCAATCGAAAACATCACAGGAACCTGGTCGCCAGCATTTAATAATACAGCAACAACATTGTATACTTTTACCCCAACTGCAGGGCTTTGCGCTACTACAGCAACAATGACTGTTACAGTAAATCCAATTATTACGCCAACATTTACACAAGAGGCAGACATTTGTTATGGAGCTACAGCACCAACGTTGCCAACTAATTCAATCGAAAATATTACAGGAACTTGGTCGCCAGCATTTAATAATACTGCAACAACATTGTATACTTTCACACCAGATACTGGTCTGTGTGCTAGTACAGCAACTATGTCGGTTACTGTAAAACCGTTGCCAGCTCCTCCAACGGGAGTTTCGGTTCAAACATTTTGTGCTAATATTTTTCCAACATTACAAAGTATTATTGTAAATCCAAGTAATGTTAATTGGTACAGCTCCTCAACAAGTACCACCGCATTACCTAGTACTACCTATTTGCCCCCTGGCGTAACTACTTATTATGCAAGTCAATACGATTCAACAACGGGTTGTGAAAGTAATATTAGATTAGCAGTTTCTGTAAATGTACTCTTCGAAAATTCCCCGTCAACTATTGAAGATCAAACGTATTGTTCAAGTGATGAAAAGACTATCGGCGACATTATAACTGGAGGTTTGAATATAGTTTGGTATACTACTCCAAATGGTGGAACTCCGGTTTCAAATAGTATAATAATATCGTCAAGTAGTACCTTATATGCAGCTATTTTTAATCCAATAACAGGTTGTGAAAGCCCTATTAGAACTAAAGTTGAAATTACGATTATAAATTGCCTGCTAGTTTCTAATAACTTATTGACAATAAATGATAATGATTTGAATGACAATTTGAATATTCAAAACATTGAGAATTTCCCCGTAAATCAAATCGAAATTTACAATCGATTAGGAGAATTAGTTTGGAAAACAGATTATTATAACAATGCCGACATTTCATTTCAAGGAAAAGCAAATGTAAGTGGGGTGTATCAAATTAATAGTTATTTGCCAACAGGAACATATTATTATATTTTAAAGTATTACGATCCCTACCATATAAAATACAACGAGATGAAATCATTTTTATATATTAATAACAATAATTAAGAGCTCTGATGAAAAAGTATATAATTGTTTTTAATTTGCTAGTTACGATGATGGTTTTTTCTCAATCGGATCCTAAATTATCAATATTTAGTTATAATCCATTGCAATATAATCCTGCCTATGCTGGGGCTTTTGATGGACTCAGTGTCACTGGAATATACAGTTCTCAATGGGTTGGTTTTGAAGGAGCTCCAAAAACACTCTTTTTCTCGGCTCATTCTAATGTAATAGAACGAGAGATTGGTGTTGGTATAAATATTACAAGCGATAAATTAGGGCCAGTACAAGACAATCAAATCGTTGGTAATTTTGCTTATAATGTTTATCTAAATGACGAAATTAGTTTGAATTTAGGATTAAAAGCGGGCTTAGATAATTTCACTCTCGATTATAGATTATTGAGCATTGAAAATCCTGATGAAGCTGGTATTTTTGAAGGTACTTTGAATCAATATTCGCCTATAATTGGGGCGGGTTTATATGTTTCTAATCAAAAAGCATACGTTGGTATTTCAGTTCCAAACTTAATAAAAACTAATTTTCAAACGGCATCTCAAATTTCGATTGCGAACACAAAACCAAGCTATTATTTAACTGCTGGATATAAGTTTGAAATTCAAGACCAAGTTTATTTAGTTCCAAATATTTTAACCAGAGCTACCGCAGGAGCTCCAATTTGCAATCTAGTGTCTTTAAATTTAGATTATCAAAGTAAATTATTGGCAAGTGTGAATTTTCAACCCGCATCTAGTTTTGGGGGTTTTATAGGCTACCGATTAAAAAATAATTTTTCTTTTGGATACGCTTATGACTCATCTATAAATAACTTTAGTACTGTAAATAGTGGGTGTCATACTTTTTATTTGAATTTCCGAATTGATGATTTATTATCAAATCACTATGGATTCGGAACATTTTAGTGGTATTTAAAAATAGTAAATCAGAACCTTTAATTAATTTAAAGGTTTTTTTATTCCCAATATATTTGCTTACTTTTGATGTTTAAAAAAAATAACAATTATGGCAGTAGTTACATTAGGAGGAAATCCAATAAACACAAGTGGTGAATTACCAAAAGTGGGTTCTAAAGCAATCGATTTTAAATTGGTGCAAAAAGATTTATCAATTGCTAGTTTAGCAAATTTTGCTGGAAGCAAATTGGTTTTAAATATTTTCCCAAGTATTGATACTGGAACTTGCGCTACCTCTGTAAGAAAATTCAATGAAAAAGCAAGCGCTTTACCAAATACTAAAGTATTGTGTATTTCTAGAGATTTACCTTTTGCACAAAGTCGTTTTTGTGGTGCTGAAGGGCTAGAAAATGTAATTAATCTTTCTGATTTTAACACGGGTGCTTTCGGAAAAGACTACGGATTGGAAATTGTAGAAAGCGTTTTAGCTGGTTTGCATTCTAGAGTAGTAATTGTTGTTGATGAAAATGGGGTAGTTCAATATTCTGAGCAAGTGCCCGAAATTGCTAACGAACCTAATTATGATGCTGCTTTAGCGGTACTTTAATAGTAAATATGGAGTTTCAAAAGGACAACACCTTTTTTACAGGTAGATTAAAAAGTTTGGTATTTGCCTTTAAAGGTGCGATTAAATTAATTTCTACTGAGCACAGTATCATGGTGCAATCAACCCTTGCGGTACTGATTACTATTGCAGGTTTTTACTTCAATATTTCTCATGAAGAGTGGTTATTTCAAACTCTTGCTATAGGTTTGGTTTTAAGTATTGAAGGTTTAAATACTGCAGTAGAGAAAGTAGCAGATTTTATTCATCCTGAGTTTCACACCAAAATAGGGTTTATAAAAGACATTGCTGCAGGCGCTGTATTTTTTGCGGCCATGACGGCTATTGCAATTGGTTTAATGATATATTTACCAAAATTTACTTAATATTTTCCTTGATTTAATAGTTATAAGTTCAATTAAGAATGGCAAAAAAAACACTTACATCAGATAAAAAAGGTACTGATCCTGAAGATAAATTACCTTGGGAATTAGGAAAGCAATATAAAATCCTATTAGGATTTATATCGATTTTGTTTTCTGTTGCTCTATTATTGGCTTTTATATCCTTTTTTATTTATGGTCAGGAAGACCAAAGCGCGGTTGCTGAATTAGCAAATCGTTCCGAGACGGTGAACAATTGGTTGGGTAAATTTGGAGCTTTTTTAGCTGATTTATTCATATATCGTGGTTTTGGAATTGCTTCGTTTTTATTTGTAAAATTCTTCTTCTTAACTGGTGCGTTTTTAGTAATGGATATTCCTTTTAAAAGACTAAAAAGCGTTTGGTTTTGGGATTTATATGTTACAATAATTATCTCTATTTTATGCGGATTTTTCGCAACTACTTTACCTGAATTAGGTGGAACTATAGGTTATGAAATGAACCTATTTATGCAAGATTATGTTGGTTATTCAGGTACTTTTTTAATCTTGTTACTTGGAATTTTCATCTATTTAATATTTAAAATAAAAATATCTCCAGAGGCTATAAAAGGTTTCTTTGAGAGAAGTAAAAATGAAATTGATTCAGAATTAACACCTGTTAATCAACCTGTTTCAGATTCAACTTATAATTTAGAAGAATATGCAGTTTCTCAAGAAGAAGAAATTGAGGAGCCGGTTATTAAGCCTGCATCCCAATTTGAAATTAATAAAGAAGCTTTAAAACCTACTATAAATTCATCTTCAGAAATTAACATGGATCCAATTTTGAAACCAAAGATGGAAGAACCAATCGAGGATGATTTTGACGATTTAGAACCGATAACTTTACCTGTTGAAGATACTGAAAGTGAATTTGTTATTGAAAAAGCCCACGAAGAAGTTATTGTTGAAGAGAATTTGGCTTCGCGATTAGTTGCCGATTTTGGTTTGTTTGATCCTACATTGGAGTTATCCAACTATCAATTTCCTACATTGGATTTAATGAAAGAATATTCTACGGGTGGAATTACTATTAACCAGGAAGAATTAGAAGAAAACAAAAACAAAATTCTTGAAACATTACGAAATTATAAAATAGAAATTGCACAAATTAAGGCTACGGTAGGTCCCTCAGTTACTTTGTATGAAATTGTGCCAGAAGCAGGAATACGAATTTCTAAAATTAAGAGTTTAGAAGACGATATTGCGTTGTCATTATCGGCTTTAGGAATTCGTATTATTGCTCCTATTCCTGGAAAAGGAACTATCGGTATCGAAGTTCCAAATAAGAATCCTACTATGGTTTCTATGAAAAGTGTGATTGGATCGGCACGTTTTCAAGAGGCAGAAATGGAATTACCAATCGCTTTAGGGAAAACAATTTCTAACGAAACCTTTGTCGTAGATTTAGCTAAAATGCCCCATTTATTAATGGCGGGAGCTACTGGCCAAGGAAAATCGGTGGGATTGAATGCGGTATTAACGTCTTTATTATATAAAAAACACCCAGCAGAAGTTAAATTTGTATTGGTTGATCCAAAGAAAGTAGAATTGACTCTTTTCAATAAAATCGAAAGACACTATTTGGCTAAATTACCAGATTCTGGAGATGCTATTATTACCGATAATGCCAAAGTAGTGAATACCTTAAATTCGCTTTGCGTAGAAATGGACAACCGTTATTCTTTATTGAAAGATGCGATGGTTCGTAACATAAAAGAATACAACGATAAGTTTAAATCCCGTAAGTTAAATCCTGAAAATGGTCATCGATTTTTACCTTACATTGTTTTGGTTGTCGATGAGTTTGCCGATTTAATTATGACTGCTGGAAAAGAGGTAGAAACGCCTATTGCTCGTTTGGCGCAGTTAGCTAGAGCGATTGGTATTCACTTGATTATTGCAACGCAACGACCATCTGTAAATGTAATTACCGGTTTGATAAAAGCGAATTTTCCTGCTAGAATCGCCTTTAGAGTTACCTCAAAAATAGACTCGCGTACCATTTTGGATACACAAGGTGCTGATCAATTAATTGGGCGTGGAGACATGCTATATACTAATGGAAATGACGTGGTTCGGGTGCAATGCGCCTTTATCGATACTCCAGAAGTGGAGAAAATAACTGAATTTATCGGTTCTCAAAAAGCGTATGCCGATGCTTACTTACTTCCTGAGTTTGTAGGTGAAGAAAGTGGCATTAATCTTGATATGGATATTTCCGAGCGTGATGGACTTTTTAGAGAGGCTGCCGAGATTATTGTTACTGCACAACAGGGATCTGCATCGTTGTTGCAACGCAAACTAAAATTGGGTTACAACCGTGCGGGGCGATTGATTGATCAAATGGAAGCTGCAGGAATTGTAGGCCCATTTGAAGGGAGTAAAGCTCGAAATGTGAACATTACCGATTTGGCCGCTCTAGATCAATTTTTCAGTAATGAACAAAATTAATTTACCAATGTATACCAATAGATTTTCCTTAGCTATAATTCCGAACTTGAAAAGTGGTTTATTACTTTTTGCAATAGCATTATTATTCAGCACTTCAACTTATTCGCAGGATAAAAAAGCAAAAGCATTATTGGACGCAGTAACTGCAAAAATTAAAAGCTATGATAATATTGTAATCGATTTTAAATATTCATTAAATAATTTTAAAGAAAATATCAATCAGGAAAGTAAAGGTAATGTGACCATGAAAGGCAATAAGTATGTATTGAATTTGATGGGAGTAACCAAAATATTTGACGGAAAAAACAACTATACTATCAATCCTGAAGACGAAGAAGTAGCTATTTCAAAATTGAATGACAAAGATGAAAACGCTATTACTCCATCTAAATTGTTGACTTTTTTTAACAACGGTTACAAATATACATGGGACATTCCTCAAAATGTTAAAGGTCGAAAAATTCAATACATTAAACTGGTTCCTAATAATACAAAAGACCAACGCAAAGAAATTCTATTAGGAATAGATACTCAAACTAAAAATATTTACAACTTAATTGAGGTAGGTAGAAACGGTACAAAAACCACTTTAACTGTTAATTCTTTTAAAATAAACCAACCGTTATCAAAGAATCAATTTACATTTGATGCTAGCAAATACTCAAAATATTACATAAATAAATTAGACTAGTTGAAGATAATTGATAAATATATTCTAAAAACATTTGCGATTACATTTACCACAGTATTTGTAATCTTGTTTTTTATATTCATACTTCAAACGATCTGGTTGTTCATTTATGATCTGGCTGGTCGTGATTTGGATTTAATGCTAATCGTTAAATTTTTACTTTACGGAATGCCACGAATTATCCCTTTGGTTATTCCACTTTCGGTATTATTAGCTTCCATCATGTCCTTCGGAAGTTTGTCTGAGAATTATGAATTTGCAGCCATGAAATCGGCGGGTATTTCGTTGCAAAGAGCTATGAAAGGGCTAACTATTTTTATTATTGTTTTAAGTGTAACCTCTTTTTTCTTTGCCAATAATGTGATTCCGTATGCCGAATATAAATTCATCAATTTTAGAAAAAACATCGCCCAACGCAAACCCGCTATGGCAATTGCAGAAGGGCAATTCAGTCAAATAGGATTGTATTCTATAAAAGTAGATAAAAAAACAGGGGAGAATGGCAACCATCTTACAGGGGTTACTATTCACAAAAAATCAATTAATGGCGATGGTGTCCGCACGGTTATAAAAGCCAAAAATGGAGATTTGATAAGTAGTGAAAATTCTAATTTACTGAAATTGGTCTTAAATAACGGTTATTATTATGAGGATATTGTTCCTAATAAATGGGAAGATCGAAAGAAAATCCCATTTGCGAAAGCGACGTTTAAAAAAGACGTGATCAATATGGATTTGTCAATTTTAAACGGAGATCAAGACAATCAAAACATTACCAATACTTCCAATATGCTTAATTTGAGCGAGTTGAACTATACAATTGATTCCTTGAGGAAAATTTATAAACGCGATGTTATTTCCTTTACTGATAATGTTCACCAAAGATCTGGGGTTTTAAATGTGAATAAATCGATTTTGCCAATGAAAGTTGATCAGGTAAAACCAGATTTATTGGCCTTACTGACCGACAGTGAAAAAATCCAAATTCTACAATTTGCTTCAAGCAACGTTTCCAATACTTTGTTTTCAGTTGAAAGTTCCAATGAAGAATTGAACATGAAACAAATTGCAATTAACGATCATTTAGGCGCGGTATATGACAAATTTGTTGTCGCTTATGCTTGCTTGCTTATGTTTTTTATTGGTGCGCCGCTAGGAGCAATTATTAGAAAAGGGGGAATTGGTTTGCCAATAGTATTTGCGGTAATTATTTTTATTTTCTTTCACTTTATCAATACTTTTGGGAAACGCTTGGCAGGAGAAAACGGT
>CALPLL020000045.1 GCA_943324395.2 Rhizobium sp. Q54 | reverse complement strand
TTATTGTTAAATTTGCATTAAATGAGGTTATCATAGATTGATTTTTTTAATCTTAATTGACTACTTTTTATGAACGAAAAAATAAATGCCTTCGAAAGCGTGCTAGATTTAATTGGGAATACTCCTTTAATTAAATTAAATAAAGTTACAGAGAACCTAGATGGAAATTTCTACGCTAAAGTAGAATCTTTCAATCCAGGTCATTCGTCGAAAGATAGAATTGCTCTTTATATTATTGAGGAAGCTGAAAGAAAAGGCATTATTTCTCCTGGAGATACAATTATTGAAACTACTTCTGGTAATACCGGCTTTAGTTTGGCGATGGTGAGTATTATTAAAGGTTACAACTGTATTTTAGCAGTAAGTTCAAAATCTTCCCTAGATAAAATAGATATGTTGCGAAGCATGGGTGCAAAAGTATATGTTTGCCCTGCCAATGTTTCTGCTGACGATGAACGTTCTTATTATTCAGTAGCAAAACGCCTACATGAAGAAACAAAAGGATCCGTTTATATCAATCAGTATTTTAACCAATTGAATATTGATGCACATTATAAAACTACTGGACCTGAAATTTGGGAACAAACAAAAGGTAAAATTACCCATTTAGTAGCTTGTAGTGGAACGGGAGGTACCATTTCGGGAATTGCAAAATACTTGAAAGAAAAAAATCCAAACATTAGAATTTTAGGTGTAGACGCTTTTGGATCGGTATTAAAAAAATACCACGAAACCAGAGAGTTTGACAACGAAGAAATATATCCTTACCGAATTGAAGGTTTAGGGAAAAACTTAATCCCATCGGCAACAGATTTTGATTCGATAGATCATTTTATGAAAGTTACCGACGAGGAAAGTGCTCATGCTACTCGTGAGTTAGCAAAAAGAGAAGGATTGTTCGTTGGATATACCTCTGGGGCTGTTCTTCAAGCGATTAGACAATATGCACAGGAAGGAGAATTTAATAAAAATAGTAATGTTATTGCTGTTTTCCCAGATCACGGATCTCGCTATATGAGTAAAGTTTTCAGTGATGATTGGATGAATGAACAAGGATTCTTCGATAGTGTAAATTTAGAAGAAGCTCAAAAAATAGAGTTTATTAAATAAACTTACTTTATAGAATTAAAAAAAACTCCAGAGCAATCTGGAGTTTTTTTATACTAGTTTTTATCTTTCAATTTTCGAATCTAATTATTCCTCCATTGTGTGATAAACGTTCATCACGTCATCATCTTCTTCAATTTTTTCGATTAGTTTTTCCACATCGGCCATTTCAGCTTCTGTCAGTTTCTTGGTTATTTGTGGAATACGCTCAAAACCTGAAGATAATATTTCTATTCCTCTGTTTTCCAATTCTTTTTGGATGGTTCCAAAACTTCCAAAAGGAGCATAAATTAAGATACCGTCTTCATCTTCGAAAACTTCTTCAGCACCAAAATCAATGAACTCCAATTCTAATTCTTCAGGATCCAATCCATTAGCAGGTATTCTGAAATTACAAGTGTGATCAAACATAAATTCAACCGAACCTTGTGTTCCTAATGTTCCATTGCATTTGTTAAAATAACTTCGAACGTTAGCCACTGTTCTGTTGTTATTATCGGTTGCAGTTTCTACAAGAATAGCAATTCCGTGAGGTGCATAACCTTCAAACAATACTTCTTTATAGTTGGCCGTGTCTTTATCAGTTGCTTTTTTGATGGCACGTTCTACATTTTCTTTCGGCATATTTACTGCCTTAGAGTTTTGTATAACTGCTCTCAATCTTGAATTGGCTTCAGGATTTGGACCACCTTCCTTAACAGCCATTACTATATCTTTACCAATTCTAGTAAACGCTTTAGCCATCGCTGACCAGCGTTTCATTTTTCTACCTTTTCGGAATTCAAAAGCTCTTCCCATTTCTAATTATTTTTTTTCAATTTCAATGTCAATTGCAAAAATCAATATCAATTGCAATGTCAATGTCAATTGCAAAATTCAATATCAATTTCAATTTACTTTTTTGTTATTGCAATTGATTTTTGCAATTGTATTTTGTTATTTTATTTTTTATAAAACGGCAACTTAACCACTTTAGCAGGCACATCGTTTTTTCTAATTCTAATATAAATATCGCTATCTAACGCAGAAAAAGAGGTTGGTACATATCCCAAACCAATTCCAACATTCATTGATGGCGACATTGTACCTGAGGTTACAATTCCGATAACATTTCCTTGAGAATCTACAATTTCGTAGTCGTGTCGAGGAACAGATCTTTCTTGCATTTCAAAAGCAATTAATTTTCTAGCTACACCATTTTCTTTTTGCTTCTTCAGATTTTCAGAATTAGTGAACTCTTTTGTAAATTTAGTAATCCATCCCAATCCAGCTTCTAAAGGTGAAGTTGTATCGTTGATATCGTTTCCATACAAACAGAATCCCATTTCCAATCGCAATGTATCACGTGCAGCTAATCCAATAGGTTTTATATCAAATGTTGCTCCGGCTTCAAAAACTTTGTTCCAAATGGCTTCAACCTGCTCGTTTTTACAATAAATTTCAAATCCCCCAGATCCTGTATAGCCAGTTGCAGAGATGATTACATTGTTAAAGCCAGCAAAATCTCCAACTATAAAATGGTAATATGCAATTGCCGATAAATCTATTGATGAAAGGGATTGCATTGCTTCAACCGCTTTAGGACCTTGAATAGCCAAAAGAGAATATTCTTCGGAACGATTTTCCATTGTAACTCCTAAATCATTATGGGAAGAAATCCAATCCCAATCCTTATCGATATTTGATGCGTTTACAATTAGCATGTACTCTTCATCAGCCATTTTATAGACAATTAAATCATCTACAATTCCACCTTCATTATTTGGCAAACAGGAATATTGAGCTTTTCCAACAATTAGAGTTGAAGCATCGTTCGAAGTTACTTTTTGAATTAAATCTAGCGCTTTTGGTCCTTTTAGAAAAAATTCACCCATGTGAGAAACGTCAAAAACTCCAACGCCATTTCTGACTGTTTCATGCTCTGCATTGACTCCTTCATATAAAATAGGCATATTATAACCCGCAAATGGAAGTATTTTTGCACCTAAATTTTCGTGAACGCTTATTAAGGCTGTATTTTTCATTGTTTTGTTAGCTAATATTTAAAGTCGCTAATTTATTCATTTTTTATGGAGTTACAAAACGACTCTACTTCAAATAAACACATTTACAAAACATAAAATTATTGTAGTTTTAAAAACTCTTTAAATTCTTCGTAAGTTTTAATTTTTATGCTTCTCTTTTTCTTATTCAATACACTTTCAATTTGGGTGGGAATAGGAAGTTTTACTTTTAAAATTGGCTCAACTGTATCTATAAATTTAATTGGATGAGCTGTTTCAAGAAAAAGACCAATAGAGTTCGGATGGGTTAATAATTCCTTTTTTAATCCCAGATATCCAATAGCTCCGTGAGGTTCAGCAATATAATTTGAGTTTTTATATATTGTTTTAATGGCAATTTCAGTTTCGTTGTCACTAAAAGTATAGGAAGAAAAATCTTTTTTAAATTCAGATAAATCATTGTTGTATATTTCTTGAATCCGAATAAAATTGCTAGGATTTCCAACATCCATAGCATTGGAGATTGTTGCTTTAGAAGGTTTTGGATCGTAAAATCCAGTTTCTAAAAAGCGTGGAACGGTATCATTTGCATTGGTAGAAGCTACAAAATGTTCAATTGGCAATCCTAATTTTTTGGCTATAATTCCCGCACAGATATTTCCAAAATTCCCACTCGGACAAGAAAATATAAGTGGTTTATTTTCGGATTTTAATTGCTTGTAGGCAAAGAAAAAGTAAAACATTTGTGGTAACCATCGGGCAATATTAATAGAATTTGCAGACGTAAGATTTTTATAATTTAAATTATCATCTAAAAAAGCTTTTTTAACCATATCTTGACAATCATCAAAAACACCATCAACTTCCAATGCGGTTACATTCTGTCCTAAAGTCGTCAATTGTCGTTCTTGAATATCACTTACTTTTCCTGAAGGATACAAAATGACTACATCAACGCCCTCAACACCTAAAAAACCACTTGCAACTGCACCTCCAGTATCTCCTGAGGTAGCAACAATTACTGTATTTTTAGCCTCTTTTTTATCCAAATTAAAATACGCTAAACAACGAGACATAAATCGTGCACCAACATCTTTAAATGCCATTGTAGGCCCATGAAACAGCTCCAAAGAATAGATATTATGTTCAATTTTAACTGTTGGAAAATCAAAACAAAGTGTTTCTGAAATAATTTGTCTCAGATTTGCTTCCGGAATTTCATCGCCTATAAATTGTTGAATTACTTCAAAAGCAATTTCTTCATTTGAAAGTGTATCGATATTTTTATAAAATTCAAAAGGAATAGGAGTGAGGCTTTCAGGAAAATAAAGGCCTTTATCGGGAGCTAATCCTTGAATTACAGCATCTTGAAATGATACTTTAGGTGCGTTATGGTTTAAACTGTAGTATTTCATTTTTGTCATTGCTAAGTGCGAAGCAATCTTTTTTTATAATATTTTAATTCCCTCCGAATTCACTTTTGAAACATGAATATCATAAGGTAAATTCATCTCTTTATATACATCACCTATAGTATTTGCAATTCTATTGGCTGTTTCAACTCCTTTGCTTAAAGCAAATATTGATGGCCCGGAACCAGAAATTCCAGATCCTAATGCTCCATTTTCTAAAGCCATTCTTTTAATTAAATCAAATTTAGGAATAAATTGGCCTCTTAAAGGTTCTACAATTTCATCATGAAGAGAACGTCCAATTAATTCATAATCAGATGTGTAAAACCCTGAAATTAATCCTCCTAAATTTCCCCATTGAATGATGGCGCTTTTTAAAGAAACTTCTGGTTTTAAAACTGCCCTCATATCTGAAGTTTTAAGTTCAATTTGTGGGTGAATAACTGTAGCGTACAATTCAGATGGACTTTCAATTTTAATAACATCCAATGGCTTTGTACTTCTAATCAAGGTTATACCACCAAAAATTGCCGGAGCAACATTATCAGCATGTTCACTTCCGCTGGCAATTGCCTCTCCTTTCATAGCAAATTGTACCAACTCTTTTTTAGAAAATGGTTTTCCTAATAATTCGTTAACTCCAAAAACCGCTCCAGCTGCACTTGCCGCAGAACTTCCTATTCCACTTCCAGCTTTAATTTTTTTATAAATTTCAATTTCAAATCCAAATTCACAGTCAGTAGCTTCTAAAAGTGCCAAAGCAGCAACTCCAGCAACATTTTTAGAAGTCTCCAGTGGTAATTCAGCACCATCAATTTTGATGATTTTAATCCCTTTAATTTCAGATTTTCTGATTATCATTTCATCGCCAACAGCTTCTAAACACAATCCTAGGACATCAAATCCACAAGAAATATTGGCAATCGTTGCGGGACAAAATAGTTTAATTTCATTCATATTTTATTCTTATAGTCAAAAGTCACTAAAAAGTTGGAAAACTTACCTATTTTAAACGTTTCCTATTCGTATTACATCAGCAAAAATTCCTGATGCAGTAACCGCTGCACCGGCACCAGCACCTTTTATTAGTAAAGGTTGATCAACATACCTGTCGGTATAAAATTGAACAATATTATCTTTTCCTTCTAAATTGTAAAACGGACTTTCTTTTGGAATAAATTGTAATCCTACACTAGCTTTTCCATTTTCAAATTTAGCCACATATTTTAAACGACATTCTTTTGCTAAAGCTTCCTTGTAAATGTTCTCAAAATGACTAGAATGTTTGATTAATGAAGCAAAGAATGCTTCGTTATTTTTAGTTTCCATACATTCTATAGGCAAAAATGATTCGTTGGTAATTTCTTCCATTTCCATTTTATAACCACTTTCACGAATAAGAATTAGAATCTTCCTAGCAACATCAACACCGCTTAAATCAATTTTTGGATCTGGCTCTGTAAATCCTTGAACTCCTGCTTCTTTTACAACATCATGAAATGAATTTTTATCATCAAAATTATTAAAAATAAAATTCAAACTTCCTGAAAGTACCGCTTGTATTTTATGAACTTTATCACCAGAAGCAATTAAATGTTTTAAAGTATCAATTATAGGTAAACCTGCTCCAACATTAGTTTCAAACAGAAAAGGCGAATTGAATTTTCTTGACAATTGTTTCAAATTACTGTAATTATCATAAGCAGAGGAACAAGCAATTTTGTTGCAAGTAACTACCGCTATATTTTGCCTTAAATAATTTGAATAGGTTTGAGAAATACTCTCGTTAGCTGTAACATCAACAAAAATACTGTTTCTTAAATTGAGTGCAATTACATCAGAAATGAATTTATCTTTATTTGTAATTTCTCCGAGTTCCAAACTTGTCTTCCAATCTTTCAGCTCAATTCCATCTTCGTCAAAAAGCATTTTTCGTGAATTTGATAAAGCAATTACTCGAAGATTTATTTTTAGATTTTCCTTTAAATACTTCTTTTGTTGATGAATTTGTCCGATGAATTTTTCCCCAACATTTCCTACACCCATTACAAATAAATTCAATTGTTTTGCATTGTCTTCAAAGAAACATTCGTGTAATGAATTTAATGCTTTTTTTACATCACGTTTATTAATTACTGCCGATATATTTCTTTCCGATGCGCCTTGAGCAATAGCTCTTATGTTTACATTATTTTTACCAAGTGTACTGAACATTTTACCGCTCAACCCTTGATGATTTTTCATATTTTCACCTACCAAAGCCACAATACAAAGATTTTCTTCAACAATTGTACTGTCAATTTTGTTTTGGGAAATTTCAACTTCAAACGCTTTGTCAATTGCAGATTGTGCCTTTTTTGCGTCTTCATTTAATATTCCTATACAAATGGAGTGTTCTGATGAGGCCTGTGTAATGAAAATGACATTAATATTTTCATTGGATAAAACTTCAAACAATCTTTTTGAAGATCCCGAAACCCCAATCATTCCTGAGCCTTCTAATGTTAATAAAGCAATATTATCAATATGTGAAATTCCTTTTATTGGGTTTTCATTTTCATTTCTTTCAGAAGAAATATAGGTGCCAGGTGCCTCAGGTTCAAATGTATTTTTTATTACAATAGGAATATTGAGTTTTAGAACGGGCTGAATAGTAGGAGGATACAAGACTTTTGCACCAAAATGTGACAATTCCATAGCTTCTTGATAGGAAATAAAATCAATTGGTCTCGCTTGTTTTACAATTTTTGGATTTGCAGTAAACATTCCACTTACATCTGTCCATATTTCAAGAATTTCAGCATTCAACGCACCAGCAATAATTGCTGCAGTATAATCGGATCCACCACGTCCTAAAGTGGTTGAATAACCATCAATTGAAGCTGCTATAAATCCTGGAACTACATTAATTTTAGTCGCTTTAGAATTGAAATATTCATAAATTAATTGATTAGACAATTCAAAATTAACAACAGCTTTTCCAAAATGATTATTGGTTTTAATAATCTCTCGAGCGTCTTTAAATTCTGAATTAGGTACTTTTTGTTCTAATGCTTTAGCAATTATTTGACTTGACAAAAGTTCTCCGATTCCCACTATTGCATCAGAAGTTCTATTTGACAATTCCCCCAATAAAAAACAACCTTCTAAAAGAGTTTTTAAGCGATGTATATCGGTATTTATAACTTCTGTAAGGTTTTTTTGTTGACTTGGATTTATTAATTCTTCAATTGCTTTTTGATGTTTTTCTTGAATTTGAGTAACTACATAATTAAAACCAAAGTCTTTCGAAGCTGCTTTTGTGGCAGCCAAAATTAATAGGTCGGTAACGCCACTAAAAGCAGAAACAACCACTGCCATTTTTGTTGATTGAGCTGCCTTTTTTTCAATAATTGAAAGGACTAATTTTATATTATTTGCATTGGCTACTGAAGTGCCTCCGAATTTTAAAATTTTCATTGTTTTATATTGTAATAAAAGTAAAAGAGTTTTTTGTCTTAACGTGAAAAGAAAATAGAGTAGTTTATATGTAAATAGTTACCCCAAAGGGGTAATAGTTGTTAAAGTTGTTGTTTTTACTGAAGATGCAAGCGAAATTTCGCTTGGATATATCAGATACAATGAAGTGTAATATTTTATCATAATTTCAAATGTACTAATTATATGTAACATAAAATAATAGGTTTTATTAATACTTAATAGAAATATTAATTTCTCAATTTTTACAATATATTTTGATAAATGATTAATAAAACAGTCTATTTTCCGTAAATTTAAACAATATAAAAGCACGAATTATGAAGATTATCAGAGAAGAATTTAGAAAAAGGTTCCGTTCTATGGTTAAAAATACCCACAAAGGAATCCAAGGACATGCCTTAATTGTTGGAGGAAGTTATGGAAAAATAGGATCAATTGTTTTGGCTTCAAAAGCTTGTTTAAAGACAGGTTGTGGATTGGTTACTGCATTTATTCCAAAATGTGGTTATGAAATAATTCAAATTTCAATTCCTGAAGTGATGGTTCAAACCGACGATTATTTGGATCACATTACCAATATAAATCTGGAAAATAATTATCAAGCCATTGGAATAGGGATGGGAATGGGACAAGATGCCGATACCCAACGAGCGTTTCATAATTTCTTAAAAAGTAATAAAACCCATTTATTAATTGATGCGGATGGAATTAATATACTATCACAAAATTTAGAATGGTTGGAATTGTTGCCTAAAAATACAATTCTAACTCCTCATTTTAAAGAATTAGAACGACTTATCGGCAAATGGGAATCGGAGGATGATAAACTCTACCGAGTACATCAATTATCACATAAATACAATTTAATTATTATAGTAAAAGGTGCGCCAACAATTGTGATTTATCATCATGAAATCTATGAAAATACCACTGGAAATCAGGCCTTGGCAACCGCAGGAAGTGGCGATGTTTTGTCGGGAATTATAACAAGTTTGGTTGCTCAATCCTACAATCCATTAGATGCTGCAATTTTAGGTGTATATTTACATGGATTGACGGCAGATATTGGTGCTCCCAAAATGAGTTATCAAGCCTTTATAGCTTCTGATATAATTGAGAATATTGGAAATGCCTATATCGAATCGATTTACTAATTATTATAATCTTAAAATATAGTATAAAACCTTGCTTTATAATTAGTAAATAGCCATTTTTGTAGTCCAATAAAATTATGATCATGAGTAATATTCATTATATAAGTACCGATGTTCTTTCTTTAGAAGCAATTCAAGAAATTATTTACCAACATAAAACCCTTGAATTATCTGAAGAGGCGAGAGTTAATATTCAAAAATGCAGGGATTATTTAGATGCTAAAATGAGCACTAATGAAACTCCTATTTACGGAATTAATACTGGTTTTGGTTCGCTTTGTAATGTTAAAATCTCAAATGAGAACCTTTCTAAACTACAAGAAAACCTTGTAAAATCTCACGCTTGCGGAACTGGTGAAGAGGTTCCGATTGAAATAGTTAGGTTGATGTTGCTTTTAAAAATCCAATCTTTAAGTTATGGTTATTCGGGAGTTCAATTAAGCACTGTTTTGAGGCTAATTGATTTTTATAATAATGGCATTTTACCAGTAATTTACACTCAAGGATCCCTAGGAGCTTCTGGCGATTTAGCTCCGTTAGCTCATTTATCGTTGCCATTATTAGGGGAAGGTGAAGTAGTTTTTGAAGGTAAAAAAGTACCAACTTCTGTAATAATGAAGCAATTTAATTGGAAACCAATTGTACTTCAGTCCAAAGAGGGATTGGCTTTGCTTAATGGAACCCAATTCATGAGCGCCTATGGAACTCATATTTTATTGAAAGCCATTAAATTTTCTTATTTAGCCGATTTAATTGGAACTATATCGTTAGAAGGATTTGATGGTCGTCAAGAACCATTCAACGAATTAATTCATTTTATAAGACCTCACAAAGGACAAATTGTGACAGCAAATAGAGTGAATGAGTTTTTGGAAGGAAGTGAAATTATTTCACAGTCTAAAGCGCATGTTCAAGATCCTTATTCTTTCCGATGTATTCCGCAAGTTCACGGCGCTTCAAAAGACGCTATTGATTACGTAAAAAAAGTTTTTAAAACAGAAATCAACTCGGTTACCGATAATCCAAACGTATTTATAGAAAGCGATCAGATAATTTCGGGTGGAAATTTCCATGGACAACCATTGGCCTTAGCCCTAGATTTTCTTGCCATTGCTTTATCAGAATTGGGAAGTATTTCTGAAAGAAGAACGTACCAATTAATTTCTGGTTCTCGTAATTTACCTCCTTTTTTAATTGATAATCCAGGATTAAACTCAGGATTTATGATTCCGCAATATACTGCAGCAAGTATTGCTAGTCAGAACAAACAATTGGCAACCCCGGCAAGCGTTGATAGTATCGTATCTTCAAACGGTCAAGAAGATCATGTGAGCATGGGTGCAAATGGGGCTACGAAAGCGTTACGAATCATGGATAATTTAGAGCGAATTCTTGCCATTGAATTAATGAATGCTTCGCAAGCGATCGAATTTAGAAGACCTTTAAAATCGAGTGATTTTATTGAAATGTTCTTAAAATCGTTTCGTGAAGAAGTGCCTTTGGTTAAAGAAGACCGAATTTTGCATTATGACATTCAAAAATCGGTGGCGTTTTTAAATAGTTTTGTGATTGATATAGAAATATAAATATGCAATAAAATATCAAATTCTATTTGAGAAAAATTACATTTTATGTTTAAAATTCTTCTCAATTGCTTTGATCATTTCTCCAGCAATATCTTTGTTTGTTGCCCCTTCAATACCTTCTAATCCAGGTGATGAGTTTACTTCTAATAATAAAGGTCCTTTTGAAGAACGTATAATATCTACACCCGCCACTTTTAAATCCATGGCTTTTGCAGCTTTGATGGCAATTCTTTTTTCTTCAGAAGTTACTTTTATTACCGATGCAGTTCCACCCAAATGAATATTGGCTCTAAATTCTCCTGGCATTGCTTCACGCTGAATTGCTGCTACCACTTTACCGTCAATAACAAAACAACGAATGTCTTTTCCGTTGGCTTCTTTTATAAATTCTTGAACTAATATATTGGCATTCAAACTTTTGAAAGCATTGATAACACTCTCGGCTGCTTTTTTGGTTTCCGCCATTACTACTCCTTTTCCTTGAGTTCCTTCTAATAATTTTACAATTAATGGAGGACCTCCAACCATTTTAATCAAATCGTTGGT
>CALPLL020000044.1 GCA_943324395.2 Rhizobium sp. Q54 | reverse complement strand
TCCCATTTTCATGGATTTTACGTCGGTAATTAATTGTTGTTTTACTGCGGGCCACAAGCTTTGAGGGATATAGGCTCTTGAAGCTGCTGAGCATTTTTGTCCTTGAAATTCAAAGGCGCCACGTGCAATTCCCGTAGCAACTTGCTTAACATTGGCACTTGGATGCGCTACAACAAAATCTTTTCCACCTGTTTCTCCTACAATTCTTGGATATGTTTTATAGTGGTGAATATTCGTTCCAATTTTTGCCCAAATATCTTTGAATACGTGAGTAGATCCTGTGAAATGCACTCCGGCAAAATCACGACTTGCCAAAACAGTATTGGTAATCATTTCTGCATCACCAAAAACAACGTTGATAACGCCATGAGGAACACCAGCTTCTTTGAAAACATCGATGATAATTTTTGCAGAAAATACTTGGCTATCACTTGGTTTCCATATTACAACATTCCCCATCATGGCTGCGCTTGCGGGTAAATTTGCCGCAATTGCAGTGAAATTAAAAGGTGTAATTGCGTAAACAAACCCTTCTAATGGACGGTATTCTACTCTGTTCCAAACGGAAGAATCGGAATTAGGTTGGTCGTTATATATTTGAGTCATGAACTCCACATTATAACGAAGGAAATCGATTAGTTCACATGAAGCATCAATTTCTGCTTGGAATATATTTTTAGATTGCGCAATCATGGTTGCTGCGTTAATTTTTGCTCGGTAAGGCCCTGCGATTAATTCGGCTGCTTTTAAAAATATCGCAGCACGTTGTTCCCAAGCCATATTTGCCCATGCTTTTTTGGATTCTAATGCGTTTGCGATTGCTTTTTCAATATGAGATTTTTCAGCTAAATGATAGGTTCCCACGATGTGTTTATGATCGTGTGGCGCCGACATATTTCTGGTGTTTCCAGTTCTAATTTCTTCACTCCCAATATACAATGGAACGTCAATTTGACTGTTCCACATTTCTTTATAGGCTGCAAGAACTGCCGCTTTCTCTGGTGAATTTGGGGCATACGACTTTACTGGTTCGTTTACCGCTTTTGGTACATTAAAGAATCCTTTTAACATGATATTTTATTTAATAACGCCCAATTCAATTGTATTATTTGGGTGAGAATATTTTTACAAAAGTACAAATGAAAAATTGATAAATGACAATTTAGATTTAGAAATTAAAACGGATTTCTAGCCCAGACGGAAATGAAAACCCCGGAGTTCTAAATACTATTTTTTCTTGAATTTTTAAAGCGACCAAAGGGAGCTCTTAAAAAGGCAATAGAAAAAAAGAATTTAGAATGAGGAGTTGTAATGGACTGCTGGAAATAGCTTCTTATTAATTTAATGCAAATGGTGCGCTCAAACGAAATGTAGGAACTACGACTTTGAAATTTCTGGTTGAGGTAAAATTCACCATATTAAAATGGCCTTGCATTGCTCCAAATGGAGAAGTTAGTAAGCATCCAGAGCTGTAAGTGTGAGATTCTCCTGGTTTTAGTACTGGTTTTTTTCCTATAATTCCTTCACCATCAACAATTTCTGTCTCTTGTAGAGAATCGAAAATTTCCCAATGGCGGGTCATTAATTGTACGGAATCTTTGCTGTGATTTTCAATGGTAACATGGTAACTAAAGGCGAATTGGATCTTGTAGTTTTTGAAGTAAGTGCCTTCAAAACTGGTAGATACAGAAATTTTTATTCCCCTTGTAATTTGTGATACCATTTAACAAACTGATTTTAGGTAAAATTATAAAAAAATTGTGAGTTTTTCAATTAAATGAATTAAAATAAAATTAATTGGTAATATCTTGAGAGTTTGCAACCCCTTTTCCAATAATTCTGTCGTATCGTTGGTTGTTTTCTCTATAGTAAATGATGGCAAAATAGTTGTTTTCTGTTTGCCAAAAATTTCCATCAATAGCATTTTCATAGTCTATTTTCTTGTTTTGGTCGGCAACTACATATTGATAATTTGTAAATCCTTGCTTGATCATTATTGCTTTTTCGTAAATTCCTTTTTCTTGATTGTAGTCCATTTTATTTTCATCAGAAATAGCATAATTATTAAACATTCCATTGATATAAATGTTCTTTTTTTCGTAAAATGAAGGCGCTGATAGGGTGAAAAATACCCAAGAATAATCAGCTTCGATGGCATTATTTGAAGTATTTGCATTTAGTGGAATAAAATTTCCATTGGCATCAGGATTGTAGGTGTAGGTTTTATTTATTCTTGCATTGTCGGCATAAAGATGCGTATTGTAAACGCCATTATTGGAATCTACTCTAGAAATAAAATTGGTGGCTGCTCTGATCACTTTGTTTTCATAATATAGAAATTCATTTCCGCCCCAGAATTGAGTCTCGGAATCGTATTTATAAATTAAGTCGTTTCCAATGGTGTACATTGGTTTTACATTGGTGATTGCTTCGTTCAATTTGCCGTTTTGTAATAATAAAACTTTTACATTTTGAAGCGGGCTTTGAAAAAGTAAATTTGGTGATTTTATTGAAAAATCTAGATTTTGTTTGTAGTTAATATTGGATAATGTTCGGGCTCTTTTTATTTGCATTGGCACTGAAACAAGGTCTTCATAAAGCATCAATTTTCTTGAAAATACAACTTCTCTATCTTCATTCAAAATTTTAATCATGTAATTTCCGCTCACTAATAGGCGGGTATTTTTATTGGGAAAACCTATTCTGTAATGAGAAAATAATTGTAATGTGTTTAAAGAATTGGTGTATTCTTGAATTCTAATTCCATCAAATCCTTGTAGGTATTCATTTTTTGATAAATCAGAATGTTTCCAGTCATAATTACAATGAACAATTTCATAATAGTAATTGGCTTCATTTGCATACAAGTCATCAAATTGAATTTCAAAAGGATCGTTCAAACTAAATAGGGGAATTGAATTTTGATTGTTTTGAACAAATGTGATTGTTTTTATGTTAAACGGAGGATCGATTTCTTTTTCCACTTGCGCAAATGTGACAAATGAAATTAGTATAAGTGATATATTTAACCAAAGTGCTTTAAACATAATTGTAATTTTACTTTTGTAAATATATGAAAATTACTTTTGAAAATAAAGTTAATATTAGTCCTATTTGAAGCAAACTGGTATAATTTCTCCTTTGGCTAAGCAATATTTTTCAACCAATTCTGGGCTTATTTTATTGGTATAATCTTCTTCAATTACTTTAAATCCGATGCTGCGTAATTTATCAAAATAATCGCGACCATAAATTCTTACGTGATCGTATTGACCAAAAATGGCTGCTCGTTCTTTTTGATTGGTTATAGAATCATCAGAGAAAGTGAATTCGCGAGATAGCTCTTGTGGAATTTGGAAAATTCCCATTCCGCCGGGTTTTAAAACTCGAAATAATTCTTGCATTGCTTTTGTATCATCGGGAATGTGTTCCAATACATGATTGCAAAAAATAATATCGTAGGAATTATCTTTAAAAGGTAAGTTACAAATATCGGCTTTTACATCAGCCAAAGGCGAAAATAAATCGGTTGTAGTGTAATCGATATTTTTCTGGTTTCTAAATAATTTGTAAAAGGCTTGTTCGGGCGCAAAATGCAGCACTTTTAATACTGAACTCGTTTCAGTATCTCTTAATTTGAAGCTTTTAGGTTGTTTAAAAGAAGAATCTGAATCAAGTTCAGATTGAAAAAAATCAGTTTCATTTATAAGATAAAGCCAAAGCAATCGGTGTCTTTCAAGTGAAAGTGTGCTTGGCGAAAGCACATTGTTGCGTTGGTTTCCGTATCCATAAGGAAGAAACATTTTAAAACTTCTGCCATCAATTGGATCAGTGAAAGTGGTTCCTTTTAGGATGTAAGCTAAAATAGGGCGCACAACATAACTCAATCGGATTAGAATTGGTCTTGGAATGGTATTTAGTATTAATTTAAAGAATTTTTTCATTAATGAGATGAATTTAAACACGAATTTCACGAATTTTCACGAATTTGATATAGTAAAAAAATGAATATTGTTGTTTTTATTAAAGAATTATTCGTTTATATTTAAGGCTGTCTTCACCAAAATTAACTAGTAATCCCAATTTATTTTTTGATGCTGCAAGGTAATTGAGGGTCTGTTTTATTTCGCTACTTGAAAGTTGTTGAATTGCTTTTATTTCAAGAATGATTTTGTCAAAAACAACAAAATCTGAAAAATAATGATGCGGCAAAATTATTTCTTTATAAGTAATGTTGAATTTCATTTCTCTATTGTAAGGAATTTCATTCTTTTTAAATTCATATTCGAGAGCATCACCATAAATAATTTCACTATGCCCTTTTCCAAGAATTGTGTGTACCTCCATGCAAATCCCAATTATCTTATACGTTTCTTCTTTTAAATAAAGGTCGTCCATTTTATAAAGATTTTAATCTTTTTATTTTCTAAAATAATTCGTGTAAATTAGTGAAATTCGTGTTTAAATCACCAAAGGTGTTCTTCTAAATTCATTCTCTTCGTCACTCACAATTCCTAAAGCTTCATAAACATAGGCAAACGTAGACAGCAATTCTGGTTTTCCATCAATAATTGCCACGTCATGTTCAAAGTGTGCACTTGGTTTTCCATCGGCAGTTAATATTGTCCAACCGTCTTTTAATTGTTTAATATTTTTGGTCCCCATATTTATCATAGGCTCAATAGCAACTACCATTCCTTCTACAAATAATTTTCCACGACCTTTTTTACCGTAATTTGGCATTTCTGGATCTTCGTGCATTTTTTGACCTAAACCGTGTCCTACTAATTCTCTAACAACGCCATAACCATGGGCTTCAGTGTATTTTTGAATGGCATTTCCAACATCTTCAACTCGATTTCCTACTTTAAATTCACGAATACCAACATATAAAGAATCTTTAGTTACTTGTAATAATTTTTTTGTTTCGGGAGCTACCTCGCCAATTTCAAATGAATACGCATGATCACCGTGGAATCCGTTTTTAAAAGCGCCGCAATCTACCGAAATTACATCGCCACTTTCAAGCGGAATAGTATTTGGAATACCATGAACAACTTGTGCATTTGGACTCATGCAAAGCGAATTTGGGAAGCCATACAATCCAAGAAAACTTGGAACTGCGCCATGATCTCGAATAAACTCTTCAGCTAATTTATCTAGGTACAATGTGGTCACTCCAGGCTTAATTTCTCGAGCTATCATCCCTAATGTTTTGGATACAATTAAAGCACTTTCGCGCATTAATTCTATTTCTTCTCTTGTTTTTTGGATTATCATTTTTCACCGAATAGATTACAAAAGTACAATTTTATAATTATTTAATCAGGATTGGCCATGATTTTAAAAAGTTCAGAATTAGATACAAAATATCTGTTTTCCAAAGCTATCTGTGATAATTTGGCTGTCACCAAATTATTTTCTCTAGTATTTATTATAAACAGAGAACTCTCACCAAAAAGAAATAACTTTTCTTCTGATTTTAGCATTTTGTTATTGTCATCAGATATTGATTTTGCTATTTCAATTTGCTTTAAATACGATTTAAGTTCAATTTTTTGGGCATTAATTTTATTCTGCAATTGCAATTGTTCAAATTTCAATAAAAACTCAGTTTCCTGAACTTTGAATTTTGCGAGTTTTAAGTTTCCTCGTTCTTTTCTTAGAAATAAGGGAAAATAAAAATTCATACCTACTTTATAATCTTTAAATTGATAGTTGTTAATATAACTTGGTTCGGACAAATAAGAGTAGCCTAAATCAATTTTTGGCAGCAGCATATTGGCTTTTAATTTCCTATCTATGTTTAAGATTTCAATTTTATTTTGAAGTGCGTTTATTTTCGGATGTTCACTTAATGAAACCTGATTATTCATTAAATCATTGGTTTTTAGTGTTTCTTGTATAGATAATTCTAAATTTATTTCAGGAATTAAGTCATCAGATAATTCAAAAGGTATATTATTTTCTAACCATAAATAATTAGACAATTCTAATTTTGCTTTCGCAAGTTTTAACCTTGATTCCTCTATGCCCAGCAATCTATTTTTTACAATAATTCCAGCTTCAATACTATCAATTGCAGGTTTATCTCCTTGTTTTATTAAGGATTGAATTCCTTCAAATCGAATTTGTGCATTTTTTGTAAATTCTTCGTAAAGTTGAAATTCACTGAATGTTTTTTTCCAATTGAAATAGGCTACAGATGCGTCAAATAGTATTCCAATAGCTTCGATTTTTCTTTCAGATTGACTCAATTGTATTTGAACTTTCGCCTTTCTTAAATCGGCCATCCGTTGGTTAATAATCAATCCTTGGCCAAGAGGAACCGATATTCCTAAAGATGTCAACCCTTGATTTGGCAATGTGTTTTCGGGATTTAAATAAATTCCTTCACTGTTATCTAAACCTGCTTTTATATCAATTCCATACCAAGTTGGTATTTTAAAACTACTATTTAAAATGGAATAATATTCGTTGTTTTTAAATTGTTTTTTTGAAAAATCAACTTCAATATTTGGGTCAAATCCACCTCTTGCTATCATCATATTAGCTTGCGCTTTATTGATTTCTAAATTGGCATTTTTTACTAACGGATGGTATTTCTTTACATAACCAATAAATTCATTGTAGGTAAATTCCCTAGACACTAAATTTTGCCCATGCAAATTAATTCCAATAAAAAGGAATAGGATTAGTATCTTTTTCATTATTTTTTTTCTTTTACAGGTACAGACTTATAATAATTAGGTGGGAATCCATTCAGAGTTCTCCAAAGTTCAAACCAAACTGGCACATTATTTAAAAGTGCGATTGTTTTTGCACCAGCTCCTATACTTAGTTGTTTTGGCCATTTAATATCATTTTCATCAGGAGCTATTAAAACTCGGTATTTTCCGTTTTCACTAATAAAATTTTCAATGGCAACAATTTTTCCTCCAAATGTTCCATATGAAATATCGGGCCAGCCAGAAAATACAATCGTTGGCCACCCATCAAACCATACTCGTACTTTTTCTCCTTTAGAAATCAAGGGTAAGTCAATTGGATTTACATAGGTTTCCACTGCTATATCAAAACTTGCAGGCATAATAGTAACAATTGGTGTTCCCTCTTTTATTGTTTCACCAATTCCCGATTGCAACGCCCTATTTATATAGCCACTTTGAGAAGCTCTTATATAATACATGCCGTTTCTAATGCTGTAGTTTGCATATTGATTTTCCAATTTGTTTACTTGAGCTTCTGTATCATATTGGTTACTCATAGCTGTAAACTGGTCGCTTTGTGCTTTTGATTCCTTTTCAGAATACTCAGCGTCAATTCTATTAGTTTCTACTTTTGCATTGATAAGCTCATTTTTACTAGATAATAATTTATTTTCCTGAGTAATTATTTTAGCTTCAGCTTCTTGTAATTTCAATCTTTTTTCTTCAACATCGGTTAGTGGCTTTAAACCTTCTTTATTAAGTTGAATAGCACGATTAAATTGCGTTGTTGCTATTCTTAGTTGAGTTTTTATTGCTGCCAAATCCATACTGTCACTTTTTATTTTCAAAATGGATTGTTTGATTTTATTTCTTGCTTGCTCCTTCTTTAATTTTTTTTCGTTTGTAATTGCTTTAATTTGTTCTGAAAGTGAAATTACTTTTGAGCCATAGGATTCAAAAGATTGTTTTTTTGCATCAACCTGTTTCTTTGTATTTGCAACTAAATTTGGATCCATGTAGTCTTCTTTTACTTCGGAAATAAATAATATGGTATCTCCTTTATTTACAAAATCACCTTCTTGAACATACCATTTTTCCAATCGACCCGAAATAACACTTTGAATAGACTGAGGTCTTTGTCCTGGTTTTAAAGTGGTTACATTTCCTGTTCCAGAAATATTTTGTGTCCAAGGAAGAAATAGAGTAATTAGTGCCAAAATTGAAACACCTCCAATTATTCTATTTAATATTCTATAATGAGGCCTGTTAATAAGATTTTTAACAGTAGTGTACTTTTCTAAATTGGTTAATTTCAATTTATTTTCAGATAAATTTAGCATGGTAGTTATGAATTTAAATCAAGTTGAATACTTCCTTTTTGCATTGTTATTTTTCGATCGCATTTAGTATTCCAATAGGAATTTTTAGAGCAAACAATAATGCTCCATTTATTTTCATTAGAAGTTAAAAAATCAATGATCTCATTTGCTTCAACTTCGTCCATTGTACTTGTTGGGTCTTCATAAAATAACATTTTTGGTCTGCGAACAATACTTCTTGCCAATAGAATTTTCTGCGCATTAGAAGATGACAATTGTTTGCTTTCAGGAAATATTGGAGTATCTAATCCTTTAGGTAATGATTTTATAAATGAAGTAAGTTGTACACTTTCTATTGCCCACTTAATATCTTCGTGGTTAATGTTTGGGTTGTTAAAGGTAATATTTTCCCTAAGTGTCCCTTCAAATGTTGATTCACCATGCAGAACACATGCAATTTGAGATCTAAATTGATTGGTATCTAATTTTCTGAAAGTATCGTCATTAATAAATAACGACCCGGTTTTTGGCTCTAAAATTCCACATAATATTTTAATTAATGTTGATTTTCCAGATCCATTTTCCCCATTTAAAATGATTTTTTCCCCTTGTTTTATTTTTAGAGAAATATCATTTATTATTTTTTTATTTGAATCAGGAAATTTGAAACCAATGTTTTCGGCTTCTAAATTGATACTTGTATAACAAACTCCATTTTCATTATTTAAATCTTCTTCTAATTCAAAATCTGTTATTTCTCCAATTTTTTCTATAGAAGTTAAAACATCATAAAAAGTTTCTAAACCTAATATTATTTTTTCTACTGAATTAATAACTAGTAATATAATAATTTCGGATGCTACAAATTGTCCAATGTTCATCTTTTGCGAAAGCACTAAAAACCCTCCAATTAATAATAAACCTGCAGTAATTATTACCTTAAAAACAATCAATTGGCTAAATTGTCTTTTAATAATATTAAAGTGTTTTTCTCTATAATTTAAATAATCGGTTACTAATAAATTGTTTTTTTGAAGTGCAAAATCGTAGTTGATTTCACTTTTAAAACTATAATTATTTCTGGCCATTTCATGCAGCCAATTGGCTACTTTATATTTAAATTTTGATTCTTTCATGCTAGTTTCAAGCCCTGAAGTGTATGAAAATCTAAAAACAAAATAAAGAAGTAAAAAAAGCAGTAGCCCAAAAATTATAAAATAGGGATGGTATAATGATAAAAGAATTAAACCAAATGATATTTGAAGCAAAGCTGCTGAAAAATCAAGAAGCAATTTCGAAGTTCCTTTTTGAATGGATAAAGTATCAAAGAATCGAGTAGCTAATTCAGGTGCGTAACTATTGTACAATTGCCATTGTTTGATTTTAGGTAATCTAGCAGCAAATTCAAAAGAGGAACGAACAAATATTTTTTGTTGTAAATTTTCAGAAATTCGAAGTTGCATCAAAGACAAAATTCCAACTAGCGCCACTCCAATTACAACCATTATAATCAATACTATCCATGATGCACTCATTCTTCCAGATTGTATAAAATTAATTATAGCTTGAATTCCTAGAGGCAACGACAAACTTATTAATCCAGAAAACATGGCATAAAAAAACAATTGCGAAACATCTTTTTTATCTAATTTAAGTAGGTTTAAAAATCTTTTTAATGGCTCCATTGTATTATTTTTTTAAAGTGTTTTCAATCATATTTAAGTAAAAATCTGTTGGAGAAGTTAAGTCATCACAATCGGTAATGGTTTTCAAATGCTCTTTTAGAAAATACTGATGTAAACTTCCTTCTACAATTGATGAAACAAGCGATTTAGCAAATGGATATTCTGGATTAACCTCATTAACAATTAGTATTATCCTTGAAATAACGCGTTTGTATATCAAGAAAAAACCTTCTTTATTTTCCGTGTCTATTTCTTTTGTGTGTAGCGTTTTTGTAAATTCGGCAATTATTATTTTGTTAAGTATAGCTTCGTTAATGTAAGTTGTGTTATCATCATCGATGACTTTTTCAGTAACAATAGTTATTGCCTTTTTTAGTTTTTCAGCAGTGTTAGAAATATTCGCTGTTGCAAAAACCAGTTTATATTCCATCCAACTCCAATACCACGATGATAAATAAACTAAAAGTTTATGTTTGTTTTCAAAATACCGGTAAATAGAACTTTCATTGGAACCAATTCTCTCTCCTAATTTTTTAAACGTGAAATTGTCAAATCCTATTTCATCTATAAGAATAATACTTTGTTCTAGTATTTTCCTCCCTAAATCCGAAGTTTCAGGATCTTTCACATAAATTTTGTCGTTAATCTGTATTTTAAAATTGGATAAAACCGTATTCATAATTAATATAATTTTTTGCAAAGATAATAGTAATACTATTAATTATGAAATTTTAACTTTTATTTATAAAAAAAGAGCTTCACACTAGCGAAGCTCTTTTAAGTAGGTTAGGAATTAATTCTTAAAGTAGTGAATGGCTTGTCATTGCATCGGGTTTTGCAACGCCCATCAATTCTAAAATGGTTGGAGCGATATCGCCTAAAACACCATTTTCTATTTTTTTCAATTCTTTGTCAACTAAAATAATTGGTACCGGGTTAGTGGTATGAGCTGTATTTGGTGAACCATCAGGATTAATCATCGTTTCGCAATTTCCATGATCGGCAATTACAATTGTAGTATAATTATTTTCTAAGGCAGCTGTAATTACTTTTTCAACACATTGATCAACGGCTTCACAAGCTTTTATTGCAGCACTCATTACACCTGTATGTCCCACCATATCGCCATTGGCAAAATTCAAACATACAAAATCAACTGCTCCTTTTTCTATTTCTGGAACTAGGGCTTCCGCCAATTCAAATGCGCTCATTTCTGGCTGCAAATCGTAGGTTGCCACTTTTGGTGAGTTTTTTAGAATGCGGCTTTCGCCAATAAAGGGTTCTTCACGACCTCCAGAAAAGAAGAAAGTTACATGAGGATATTTCTCTGTTTCGGCAATTCTAATTTGAGTTTTATTCGCTTTTTCCAATACTTCGCCTAACGTTTCAGTGATATTATCTTTATTATAAACCACTTTTACATTCTGATAGGTTTCGTCGTAATTGGTTAATGTAACATAATACAAACTCAATTTATGCATGTTTTGCTCGTGGAAATCTTGTTGAGAAAGTGCCTCAGTTAATTCACGACCTCTATCGGTTCTGAAGTTGAAGAAAATTACTACATCGTCTTCTTCAATGGTTGCTAATGGGTTTCCATTATTATCCAAGTGAACTAGCGGAGCTATAAATTCGTCAGTGATATTATTGTTGTAACTGGATTCAATTGAAGCCACTAAATCAGTAGTTCCAGTTCCTGTTGCGTGAAC
>CALPLL020000043.1 GCA_943324395.2 Rhizobium sp. Q54 | reverse complement strand
GATTTAATTTTGGGCAAATTTGAATTGGTTGACAAACTAGTTTTAGAATTAGATGGTAAAAAAGCTTGGATTTTTCACGGTGATGTATTTGATTCTTCTACTCAAGGATATGCTAAAATATTAGCAAAGATAGGCGGTAAAGGTTACGATTTATTGATATTGATCAACAGTTTCTTGAATTGGATAATGGTATTACTGGGAAAAGAAAAGCGAAGTTTCTCAAAGAAAGTGAAAGACAGCGTTAAAAAAGCAGTTTCGTTTATCACCAATTTTGAAGTTACAGCAGCAGAAATTGCAATCAATAAAAAGTACGATTATGTAGTTTGTGGCCACATTCATAAACCTCAAATGAGAGTGGTTAGCAATGAAAACGGATCGGTATTGTATTTAAACAGTGGCGATTGGGTGGAAAACCTTACCGCATTAGAATATAAAAAAGGGGAATGGAGTATTTATGAATACAAAAAAGAACATTACCTGAATTCTGAAGCAAATGAAGAATTGGTTCCTGAAGATTATGCTACAAAAATTCTCTCCTAATTTAGATTTATTTTACAAATGAAAATATTCTACGCAATACAGGCAACGGGTAACGGTCATATAAGTAGGGCAGTCCAGTTGTATCCCTATTTGAAAAAATTTGGCACTGTCGATTTTTTTATGAGTGGTAATAATGCCAGTCTGAATGTTGATATTCCAATAAAATATAAAAGTAAAGGTTGTAGTTTACATTATACTAAATGCGGGGGGTTGGACTATTGGGACACTGCAAAAAACATTAATCCAATGCAAATGTATCGCGATGCAAAAGCACTTCCATTATCGGATTATGATGTGGTAATTAACGATTTTGATTCTATTACGGCATTGGCATCAAAGCTTCAAAAAGTGAAATCGGTGCAGTTTGGCCACCAAGCAAGTTTTAAATCAAAATTGACACCTCGATCAGAAAATAATAATTTAATGGGGGAGTTGGTTTTGCAAAAATATGCTCCAGCAAATAAATATATTGGACTTCATTTTAAAGAATACGATACTTTTATTCATCCTCCAATTATTAAAGATGACATTGTAAATGCTACTCCCACCGACTTAAAGCACATTTCTGTTTACCTGCCTTCTTTTGATAAAGAGTGTTTACAAACGGCTTTTAACAAAGTAGGTGACGTTCAATTTCATTGGTTTTTAGGCGATATTAAAGAACAATATACCATTGGAAATATCACTTATTTTCCGGTAAACCAAAAGCTTTTCAATGATAGCTTGATTACAAGTCACGGAATTATAACCGGAGGTGGATTTGAAACTCCTGCCGAGGCTTTGTACTTGAACAAAAAGGTATTAAGTATTCCGATACAAAACCATTACGAACAAGAATGTAATGCAGCCGCTTTAAAATTATTGGGAGTTCCAGTGCTCAGTAAAGTGGGGGATCACTTTCATGTAGAAATAGAAAATTGGCTGAATGGCAAAATTGTATATCCAAAAATTGAGGCCAATGATATTCCAAAAACCTTACAATATTTGTTTGACACTTATAATGATTAATAAAAAAAGCCATCAATTGATGGCTTTTAATTTATAGGTTATGACTATTTTCTGGAACGTCGTCTTCCATATTTAGCATGTTCCAAAGTTTGTCTTTTAATTCCGTTAGCCCTTGTTGCGCAACAGATGAAATGAATAAATAAGGTATTCCTGTAAACTCTTTATCCAATTCTGTTTTTAATTCCGCTTTGAGTTCGTCGTCCAACATGTCACATTTTGAAATCACAACGATGCGTTCTTTATCGAGCATTTCGGGATTGTATTTTGTCAATTCATTAACTAAAATATCATACTCTTCTTTGATATTTGGAGTATCAACAGGAATTAAAAACAATAACGTTGAATTTCTTTCGATGTGTCTTAAAAAGTAATGTCCAAGCCCTTTTCCTTCGGCAGCACCTTCAATAATTCCAGGAATATCAGCAATTACAAACGATTGAAAATCTCGATACGCCACAATTCCAAGATTCGGTTTTAAAGTGGTAAACGGGTAATCGGCAATTTTTGGTTTTGCTGAGGTTAAAACAGAGAGCAAAGTCGATTTTCCTGCATTTGGGAAACCTACCAATCCTACATCGGCAAGAACTTTTAATTCTAATATTATATCAATTTCAGAAGAAGGCAAACCCGGTTGAGAATACCTTGGTGTTTGATTCGTAGAACTTCTAAAATGCCAGTTTCCCAATCCCCCTTTTCCCCCTTGGGCTACAATTCTCTTTTCCCCTTGTTCGGTAATTTCGAATAATATTTCGTTGGTTTCTTTATCACGAACTACCGTTCCTAGTGGTACTTCAATGTATTTATCTTCGCCATCAGCACCAGTACTTCGGTCGCCACCACCATCACCACCATGACCAGCTTTTACGTGTTTTGCAAATTTTAAATGAAATAAGGTCCAAAGACTTTTGTTTCCAACTAGATATACGTGTCCGCCGCGACCACCATCACCACCGTCAGGACCTCCTTTTTCAATAAATTTTTCTCTGTGCAAATGGGTAGAACCCTTTCCACCTTTTCCAGAGGAAACATATATTTTTACGTAATCTACGAAATTTCCTTCAGTCATTTTTTTGTTTTTATTCTAAATTAGTGAGTAATAAAAAGTTATAAACTTTCAATTACAGCGCTCAATCTTTGGGTAATTTCTTCAATAGAACCAATTCCATCAACTGGATAAAATTTATTTTGATTGCTATAAAAATCCATTAATGGAGCAGTTTTTTCATTGTATTCTTGGTAACGATTTCGGATTTTATCTTCGTCTTGATCGTCCACGCGTCCGCTTGTTTTCCCTCTTTCTAATAATCTTTTAATCAAGATTTCATCGTCGGCTTCTAAGGCAATTGTTGCCGTTATTTTCCAATTTTTGGTAGCTAGAAATTCATCTAAAGCTTCTGCTTGTGCTAATGTTCTTGGGAATCCGTCAAACAAAAACCCTTTAGTATCAGGGTTTTTTTCAACAGTGTCTTGTAACATTTTTATAGTAACTTCATCAGGAACTAAATCTCCTTTGTCCATGTAACTTTTGGCTAATTTTCCTAAGTCAGTTTCGTTTTTAATATTGTATCTAAAAATATCACCTGTCGATAAATGTGTTAGATTGTATTTTTCTTTTAAAAATTCTGCTTGAGTTCCTTTTCCAGCCCCTGGCTTTCCAAATAAGACAATGTTAATCATGATTTAATGTGTGTTGTATTTGTAGTTATTTATTATTTTAATTGATATACTGCTGGTAAATTTCTGCCTAAACCGTCGTAATCTAAACCGTAACCAACGATGAATTTATTAGGAATTCTAATTCCTATATAATCTAATTTTAGGTCTTTTTTATAGGCTTCTGGTTTGAAAAATAATGTTGCTATTTTAAAGTGTTTTACGTTTTTCTTTTTGAACAATTCTTTCAATTCCGCAACGGTATTTCCAGTGTCAACTATGTCTTCAATAACAATTACAGTTCTTCCAGTTAGGTCTTGGTTTAAACCAATTAATTGTTTTATTTCATTAGTTGAAGAAGTCCCTTCGTAGGATGATAATTTTATAAAACTCACTTCGCATGGTTTTTTATAGTGTTTCAAAAAGTCCGAAACTACCATAAAGGATCCATTTAAAACGCCAATAAATACAGGAATGTCATCGGCAAAATCAGCTTCTACTTGCGACGCCATTGTTGCTATTGCAAAATCAATTTCTTCAGCAGATATAAATGGAACAAATTGTTTGTCGTGTAATTGTATCAATTTTCTGATTTTTATAAGCTGCAAAGATATAGAATTCCCATTTTACAAATGTTAAACCGCCTATATATTTTATTTTTCATGTAAATAAATCCTTACAAATTAATTAATTGAATTTTTTTTTGAAATGTTAAATTCATATTAAACTAATTTGTATTTTTGGAGTCTATATGGTAATAATCAAATTGTTATGGCTTCATTAGATCAACATACGGGTATTTTAGGACAAAGAAATGCAAAACATTTATTGAGACGTTCCACATTTGTTTATACTAAAGAATTAATTGATCAATACGCGCTTTTAACTCCAAATCAGGCTTTAAACTTGCTATTAACATCAAACACTCCTTTGGTAAGTTTACCATATGACCCTCTTCCTACAACCGCCCCAGATGGATTTTGGACAGAATCAACTGCATTGGCTACGTCATTTGCAAATCAGGGAAGAAAAGGCTCTATTGTTGCTGGATGGTGGTGGTACAATGCAATTAATAGTCCTAATTTAAAATATAAGTTATCTCATTTTTTATCCACTTGTTTTACAGTTGAAATCGATGCTTCATCTACAGCAACTGATTTTTATGATTACATCCGATTGCTTTTGCATTATTCCTATGGAAATTATAAAACCTTGGCCAAAAAAATGACTCTGAATAATAATATGTTGTATTATTTGAATAATAATTCAAATACCAAAACAGCACCGAACGAAAATTATGCAAGAGAGTTTTTTGAACTTTTCACTATTGGCAAAGGTCCGCAAATAGGTGTTGGGAATTACACTACTTATACCGAAGCTGATGTTGTTCAAGCAGCTAGAGTTTTAACTGGTTTTCGGAGATTGAATACCAGAACAATTATTGATTCAGATACTTCATTGCCAAAAGGGTATAACGTATTTTCATTGCATCATACTAGTCCTAAAACTTTTAGTAGCGCCTTCAATAATACTGTAATTACTGCGGCTACTAATGATGTTGGAATGGATACGGAGCTGAATGATTTTGTAAATATGATTTTTAATCAACAAGCTACTGCCAAAAATATTTGTCGAAAAATGTACATATATTTTGTGAAAGGCACCATTACTCCTGAGGTTGAAACAGATATTATCACGCCATTAGCACAGGATTTCTATAATAATGGTTATGAAATTGCTCCGATAATAAGAAAATTATTAGAAAGTAAGCATTTTTATGATTTGGATGATTCTGATGCTACCAATGAAACTATTGGAGGAATGATAAAATCTCCAATAAATCAACTCTCTGAAATTTGTACTTATTTGAAAGCCACAATTTCAAACCCAAATACAAACGCTTACGATTTTTATTATAAATTTTGGTCCCTATTTGCTTACAATAGCTACTTGACCGGTGCAAATATGATGCTTTTTAATCCAGAAAATGTGGCGGGTCATCCAGCTTATTATCAAGCGCCAGGTTTTGACAAAAACTGGATTTCTGCTACCAATTTAATTTCTAGATATCGTTTAGGAGAATCTTTATTAGATGGTTATAATAGAATTAGTGGAAATTCAACCATCATAACTAAAATTAATATTTCAACAGTAATTAAAGATGGAAATATTATCTCTGTTGCAAATGATCCTTATATTTTAACATCCGAATTATGTAATGCACTTTTTGCTCAAAACCCAAATTCCGATAGGGTAAATTACTTTATGAATTCTTTTTTACTTCAAGGTTTGGCTACTTTTTATTGGACAAATGCCTGGGATGATTATATCGCGACCGGAGTAAATTCAGTAGTAGAGTCAAGATTGAAATTATTGGTAACAAATATTTTGAGAGCGCCAGAATCTCAAATGTTTTAATACTATTTTATATGAAAAGAAGAAATTTTATTCAGCTCACCGCTTCAGCTTCAGCATTAACGCTTTTGCCAACAGAAGTATTTGCACTTTTTAAATCGGCAGGAATGACTTCATGTCCGAATGTTAATGCAAAGAAAATAGTATTGGTACAATTATCTGGTGCAAATGACGGTTTGAACACCGTAGTTCCCTTAAATCAATACGACGCATATGCTGCTTTGCGTCCTAACATAAAATTAAACAATGCAGGCCAAACAAACGGAGTAATTAATTTAGATACAACGCTACCATTGGCAAACCAAATTGGACTTCATCCTTCATTAACAGGTTTCAAAAGTTTGTACGACCGTGGATTAATGCGTGTTATTCAAGGTGTTGGATATGCATCTCAAGATAAATCTCATTTTAAATCAACCGATTTATGGTTAACCGGTGGTGATGGAACTGCTGCCAATAACAATAATGATAGCGGATGGATTGGACGTTTTTTAGAAAATTATTACAGTAATTTCTTAACCGCAAATTTTCCTTTAGGAATTCAATTGGGAAGTAGTGATAATTCTTTAGGCTTCCACGGAGAAGTAGAGCACGGAATGTCTATTAATATTAATGGTCAAGATCCTGCAGGTTTTTATTCGGTGTTAAATGGGTTGGGAGGGGCGCCGCCAACATCAATTCCTAATTCTGAGTATGGTGATTTAATACGATTTATATTGGCCAGCGATGCTGAAACTAATCTTTATGCTCAAAGTATTTCTACCGCTTTCAACGCAGGAACCAATTCCACAAACGTAACCTATCCTTCAACAAGTTTGGCCAATCAATTAAAAACAGTTGCCAAATTCATTTCTGGTGGGTTACAAACAAAAGTATATTTGGTTAAAATAGGAGGTTTTGACACCCATGATATACAAGTAGCTTCAAATACAACCACTCATTTAGGAACACATGCCAATCTTTTGACGCAAGTTTCAGAAGCTATAAATTCATTTATTACCGATTTAAACAATCAAAATTTGGGCGACGATGTAATTGCTGTTCCATTTTCTGAATTTGGAAGAAAGGCTGGTGAAAATGGTAATTTAGGAACCGATCACGGAGAAATTGCTCCAATGTTTGTTTTTGGAAAATCTATAAATCCGGGTATTTCAGGAACAAATATTACTCTTTCCGAAGCTGTTTTGGCCAATAACTTCCAAGTGCAAACAGTGCAACACGATTACCGCCGCGTTTTCAGTACAATTCTTCAAGATTGGTTCGGAACTAGTAATCAAACATTAGATTTAACTTTTTATAACAATACCACAAATCAGGGATATGCTAATAATAAAGTTAGCAATTTGATTAAAGCCGAAAATACAGTTCCTTCAAGTTGTTATTCTAATTCTTTATTGTCTACTAACGATTTTGGAAATAGAAATGACATTGTGGTTTATCCAAATCCAACAGTTGAAACCGTATATATTAACTCAATTAATAATTCTATAAATGTAGTTTCTGTCTATTCCTTGGATGGTAAATTAGTGGCAACTTACAGAAATCCAATGACTTCAGATAATTATTCTATAGATGTTCAAAATTTAGCTACTGGAATTTACACCCTAAAAGTAGAAACTAATAATGGAAGTTTTACCAAGAAAATAATTATTCGTAGATAATTTAAATAGCGTAACTTTTTATTTTTACTCTTTTAAAGTATCTTTGTGAAAAATTTATTTTAATGAATTATTTTTCGTCCAATTTTAAATTAGGAATCCTTGGAGGAGGTCAGTTAGGGAAAATGATGTTGTTCGATACTCGAAAATTCGATATTCAAACCTACATTCTTGACCCTAGTAATGAAGCACCGTGTAAAATAGCTTGTAATAAATTTTTTCAAGGAAATTTAATGGATTTTGATACCGTTTATAATTTCGGAAAACAAGTTGATGTGTTAACTTTCGAAATTGAATTGGTCAACCTTGACGCTTTAGAAAAATTAGAAAGCGAAGGAATTAAAGTATTTCCATCTCCAAAAACACTTCGTTTAATTCAGAATAAAGGCATTCAAAAAGATTTTTATTTCAATAACAACATTCCAACCGCCGCTTACAAAAGATTTGAAAATTTAGACGCTCTTAAATCAGAGATTCAAAATCTTAAATTGCCATTTGTTTGGAAATGCACTGAATTTGGATATGACGGAACCGGTGTAAAAATAATCCGAACTTTTTCAGATTTAGATATTTTGCCAAACGTAGAATGTATTTCTGAAGAAATGATTCCGTTCAAAAACGAATTATCGGTAATTGTTTGTCGAAATGTATCTGGTGAAATTAAAACCTATCCCGTTGTGGAAATGGAATTTCATCCAGAAGCAAACCAAGTGGAATATGTAATTTGCCCTGCACGAATTGACGATAAAGTAGCCGAAAATGCAAGAGCAATAGCTTTAGATGTTTCCGAAAAGTTCAATCATGTTGGACTTTTAGCAGTAGAAATGTTTCAAACTATCAATGACGAAATAATCGTTAATGAAGTAGCACCGCGTCCACACAATTCTGGACACCACACAATTGAAGCTAGTTTTACCTCTCAATTTGAAAATCATATCAGATCCATTTTAGATTTACCTTTGGGAAATACCGATAGTAAAGTTGCGGGAATCATGGTTAATTTGGTTGGAGAAGAAGGTTTTTCAGGCGATGTGGTTTATGAAAATATAGAAACCATAATGGGTTGGAATGGAGTGACGCCCCATATTTACGGTAAAAAAGAAACACGTCCTTTTCGAAAAATGGGACACGTAACCATAGTAAATGAGAATAGGGACGAAGCCCGAAAAATAGCCGAAAACGTTAAGAATACAATAAGAGTAATAGCTTTAAATAAATAAAAATGAAAGTAGCCGTAATAATGGGAAGTATTTCCGACATGCCAGTAATGCAAGATGCAATTGACATTTTAAATGGTTTTGATATTGAAACAGAAGTGGATATTGTTTCGGCACATAGAACTCCAGACAAGCTAGTAGATTTCAGTAAAAATGCACATCAACGAGGGATTTCAGTTATTATCGCTGGTGCTGGTGGAGCGGCTCATTTACCAGGTATGGTTGCTTCAATGTCACCACTTCCAGTAATTGGAGTGCCTATAAAATCAAGTAATTCAATAGATGGGTGGGATTCTATTTTATCCATTTTACAAATGCCAGGTGGCGTTCCCGTTGCAACCGTAGCTTTAAACGGAGCAAAAAATGCAGGAATTCTAGCAGCTCAAATTGTTGGCACACAGGACAAATGTGTACTGGACAAAATTATTTTGTACAAAGATGGCTTAAAAGATTCAGTGAATAAATCTTCAGAAAATCTTAAAAAGTAATTTTTTAAAAGCTATTTCCCGCATCCGAGGCTAAAAGCCGAACTGGCGAAGCAATACATTTCAATCTTTTCTTTTTTTAAGAAAAAAAGAAAAAGATTTCCATTGCTATCGAGGCTAAGCCATAAAGCAAAGTCCTGTAAGGTTTTTTTAACCTTGTAAGTGTTTCAAAACCTTTGCAGAAAAAATAAACACCTAATAATACCTACAAGGTTTGAAAAACTTTGCAGGAAAAATTTAAAAAAATGAATATCTTAACTCAGTATTTCAATACAAAACACAATACGGCTCCTTTTTCTCAAATAAAAAATGAAGATTATCTTCCTGCAATAAAAAAAGGAATTGAAATTGCAAAAACAGAAATTGATGCAATTGTGAATAATCCAGATGCGCCAACTTTTGAAAATACAATAGTGGCAATGGAATTTACAGGCGATGTTTTGGATAGAGCCTCAAGTATTTTCTTTAATTTGAATTCGGCAGAAACAAGTGATGAAATGCAAAAAATCGCACAAGAAATCTCACCATTATTATCAGAATTTGGAAATGATGTACGATTAAATGCTGCTTTATTTGCTAAAATAAAAGCAGTTTATGATCAAAAAGATTCACTTGATTTAAGCGCTGAACAAGCCACATTATTAGATAAAAAATACAAAAGTTTCTCAAGAAATGGCGCCAATTTATCAGAAGATAAAAAAAGCAAATTACGTGAAATAGACATGCAATTGTCTAAATCAAGTTTGCAATTTGGTGAAAATGTATTGGCAGAAACACAGGCTTTTCAATTGCATATTACCAATGAAAAAGAGCTTTCTGGATTGCCAGAGGGAACTATTGAAGCCGCTCATTTATTGGCTAAAAGCCAAAATAAAAACGGTTGGATCTATACACTCGATCACCCTAGTTATATTCCTTTTCTTACCTACGCAGATAATAGAGAATTAAGAAAAAAAATGGCAATTGCATTTGGATCTAAAGGATTTCAAAATAACGAATTCGACAATCAAGACATCGTTCTTAAAATTGCTAAATTACGCTTTGACAGAGCACAATTATTGGGTTATAAAACACATGCGCATTATGTTTTGGAAGAACGAATGGCGCAAACACCCGAACAAGTAATTTCATTTTTAAATGATTTATTGGCAAAAGCCAAGCCGGCAGCTCAAAAAGAATTTGAAGAATTATCGGCATTTGCAAAGAAATTAGACGGAATCGACCAACTCGAAAAGTGGGATGGAGCCTATTATTCTGAAAAATTAAAACAACAATTGTTCAATTTGGATGATGAAATCTTGAAACCGTATTTTCAATTGGAGAAAGTTTTAGAAGGTGCTTTTACTATCGCAGAAAGATTGTATGGAATTACTTTTAAAGAGATTTTCGATATCGATAAATACCATGAAGAAGTTAGAACCTTTGAAGTAAAAAATAAAAGCAATGAATTAGTAGCTATTTTTTACGCCGATTTCTTTCCTAGAAAAGGGAAAAGAAATGGAGCTTGGATGACCTCATTTAAGTCGCAATATGTTTTAAATAATAAAAACGAAAGGCCTCACATTTCGAACGTTTGCAATTTCACAAGACCAACAGAAACCAAACCTTCATTATTAACTTTTAATGAAGTTACTACTTTATTTCACGAATTTGGACACGGTTTGCATGGAATTTTAGCCGATACCGTTTACCCAAGTTTGTCCGGAACAAGTGTATTTTGGGATTTTGTAGAATTGCCAAGTCAAATTATGGAAAACTGGTGTTATGAAGCAGAAGCCTTGTCATTATTTGCACATCATTATCAAACAAATGAATTGATTCCAATGGAATTAGTTCAAAAAATCAAAGAAAGCGCTAGTTTTCAAGAAGGAATGGCAACAATGCGTCAATTGAGTTTTGGGTTGTTGGATATGGGTTGGCACGGTCAAGATCCAACAGCTATTTCTGATGTAAAAACTTTTGAAATAGAACAATTTTCAGCCACTCAATTGTATCCGGAGGTGAAAGAAAATGCTATGAGTACTGCTTTTTCCCATATTTTTCAAGGTGGTTATTCTTCAGGATATTACAGTTATAAATGGGCAGAAGTTCTCGATGCTGATGCGTTTGCGTATTTTCAAGAAAAAGGAATTTTCAATGTTGAGGTAGCTACGAAATTTAAAGACAATGTACTTTCTAAAGGCGGAACAGAACACCCAATGCTTTTGTACAAGCGATTTAGAGGTCAAGAACCAAAACCTGACGCGTTGCTAAAAAGAGCAGGATTGATAAAATAGGATAACCGAAGTGAAGGCTTCGGTTTTTATTATTTTGTAAAAAAATACAAAAGCCACCAAACAATTGGAATACTCTCAACCCAAAAGTCAGTATAATATTTAGATCGATTTTCAGTACTAAAAAACAGGAACAGCGCAATTACAATTGCAATCACAAAATTCAACAGCAATTCTAAAAAGTGATTATTGATATTGCTATTGCTATTGCCATTGTAATTGCTTT
>CALPLL020000042.1 GCA_943324395.2 Rhizobium sp. Q54 | reverse complement strand
GCCTAAAAGTGTGGCGGTTTTTAATTCTAATGATATCTACCCGGTTTCTGCCGATAGCACTTTGCCATTTGCACAACACCGCGACATCTTTTATTTGTCGGGAGTAGATCAAGAAGAGAGTATTTTGTTGCTATTTCCAGATGCCCCTTATGAGCACCAAAAAGAAATATTATTCCTAAAAGAAACCAACGACCACATTGCGATTTGGGAAGGCGAAAAACTTTCTAAAGATCGTGCATTTGAAGTTTCAGGGATAAAAACAGTTTATTGGCTTCAAGATTTCGAGAAAATTTTATTCGAATTAATGACCCATTCCGAAACTATTTATATCAATACTAATGAGCATTACCGAGCAACTGTGGAAACAGAAACTCGTGAGGCGCGTTTTGTAAAATGGTGGAAAGAGAAATATCCTGCTCATGCTGTTGCAAAAAGCAATCCGATTTTACAACGCATTCGATCTGTAAAGGAAAAAGAAGAAATTGAATTGATTCAGAATGCTTGTAATATTACCGAAAAAGGATTTCGAAGAGTGTTGTCATTTGTAAAACCAAATGTAACTGAATATGAAATTGAAGCCGAATTTATTCACGAATTTATTCGAAATAGATCCAAAGGTTTTGCTTATACTCCAATAATTGCCTCGGGAAATAACGCTAATGTTTTGCATTATATTGAAAATAACCAAGTTTGTAAAGCTGGTGATTTGATATTATTGGATGTTGCTGCCGAATATGCGAATTATTCTAGTGATATGACACGTATGATTCCTGTTTCTGGTCGTTTTTCTGAAAGACAAAAAGCAGTTTATAACGCTGTTTTGAATGTGAAAAATGAAGCTACAAAAATGCTAACTCCAGGAACTAATTGGAAACAATATCATGTTGAAGTTGGTAAATTAATGACTTCAGAATTATTAGGTTTAGGATTAATTGACAAGGCCGATGTTCAAAATGAAAACCCTGAATGGCCTGCATATAAAAAATATTTCATGCATGGAACTTCCCACCACTTGGGCTTAGATACTCATGATTATGGTATTTTGACTGAGCCAATGCAAGCCAATATGGTGTTTACAGTTGAGCCAGGAATTTATATTCCAGAAGAAGGTTTCGGAATTCGATTAGAAGACAATGTTGTTATTCAAGAAAAAGGAAATCCTTTTAATTTGATGCAGAATATTCCAATCGAAATTGAAGAAATTGAAACGATTATGAATGCATAATTTAGATAAAAAGAATATAGACAAATAGATAATAGACGGTTTGCAGAAATGTAAACCGTTTTTTATTTTGTAGAAATTTTAGCCTTATTTTTGCACGAAATATATCAATGAAACAAATTATCTATAAAAACACTGCCATTTCTTATTCCGATATTGGGACAGGAACTGCCGTGGTTTTACTTCATGGGTTTTTAGAAAATAAAACAATGTGGAAAGATTTGGCTCCTAAATTAGCTGAAAAAAATAGAGTTATTTCAATTGATTTATTGGGCCATGGAGATTCTGATTGCCTTGGCTATGTTCATTCGATGGAAGAGAATGCTGAAATAGTAAAAGCTGTTTTATCTAATCTTAAAATTAGAAAAACTATAATTATAGGGCATTCTATGGGTGGATATGTTGCATTAGCTTTTGCAGAATTATATCCACAATTTATAAAAGGACTTGTTTTATTAAATTCCACAGCGAAAGAAGATAGTGAAGAACGAAAATTAAATCGGGATCGAGCTATTAAAGCTGTAAAACAGAATTACATCAATTTTGTTAGAATGTCGATTGTTAATTTATTTAGTGAAAATAATCGTGACCGACTAGAAAATGAAATTGAAAAGGTAAAATTAGAGGCTTTAAAAACGCCATTGCAAGGAATTATTGCTTCATTAGAAGGCATGAAAATTAGAAAAGATAGACAATTTATATTGAAAGAATCGAATTTTCCTAAAATGCTAATTCTAGGAAAAAAAGACGGCGTATTGATTTATAATGAAAATATGACTCAAATTAAAAACACCAATGCCGAATTAATTACATTCCCTGATGGACATATGAGTCACATTGAAAATAAAATGGATTTGGAAAAGGTTGTTTTGAGATTTCTTAAAGGAATATAATCTTTTCTATACCTGCTTTTATGGTTAAAAAAAACTCTAAACTTTCTCCTCAAACGGAATATTTTCATCAAATATCTCAACCAATAAAATAGTAATTTGCTCTAAATATTGATTAATTGTTTCTTTAGTTATGATAGTATTAAGTTCTTTTCCTTCTTTGAATGTAAATGGTAAAAAACCAGATTTTAAATTTTTGAAGGAAATTATTCCAGCTTCCATCTGTTGCTCAAATGCCATTTCTTCATACATAAAAGCATAAGCTAAAACTTGAATAATTTTTTCGTTAACGATATCTTTTGTAAGATCTGTCCAAGTAGTTAGTGTTACAGTGCCTTTATCAACTTTTCCTGTTTTATAATCTATGATTCTAAGAATCCCATTTCGTAACTCAATTCTATCAACAGATCCACCAATTTTTATTGGAAAAGGCAAACTCGAATGCTCAAAAGTTCGCTCATATCGTTGTTCCAATGCAAGTATTTTAATGACATCACCAGCGATAACACTCTCTAATTCCACTTTCAAGAAATTATATACATTTCGTTTAGCTACTTCAAAAGCTAATAAATTTCTACCTTTTTTTATTTCACCTTCTTTATATACAATTTTGAATTGTTTCATTACTTCTACATCAATTTGCTTAATGCAGTTTAAAATGTCACTTTCAGAAATAAATTTACCTATAAATGGATCATAGAGTGATTTTAAGGTTTCATGAATTATTGTCCCTAATGTATTGACCGCAATATTCTCCTCAACTTCTTCTACGCCTTTAATTTTTAAAATTCTTTGAAAATAAAATTGAATTGGATTACGGATATAACTTGTTAAGGTGGTTGGTGAAAAGCCCTTCTCGGCAATTTCTTTTAAACGTGCCATAACCGATTCCGATTTAGGAATCACCATTGGTTGATTCGCTTTTTCGGGAAGAACCGCATTGTAAATTGCTGGTATCAAATTATGTTGATCTTCGTATTCTACTTGTAACTGGGTTATAAAACGACTTTTTTCACCAGCATCCAATCCCTCGCTTTCGGTGTTATAAAGTAGGTAAACGTTTTTAGCTCGTTGTAACAAATGGTAAAAGTGATAGGTATAAATCGCATCTTTTTCTTTGAAAGTAGGGAGTTCTAATTCTCTTTTTACATCATAGGGAATAAAAGAATTTTGCGATTTTCCAGCTGGCAATTTCCCTTCATTTAAAGAGGTAATTATAACAGTTTCAAAGTCTAAAACACGACTTTCAAGAACACCCATAATTTGTAACCCATTTAATGGTTCGCCTTCAAATGAAACCTCAGCGAGGTCAATTACTTGTTTGTAAATCGCGTGAAGTGTATCAATAGTATTGATATGATTGTATTTAGAATAATAACTTATTAGTTTATTAATGACTTTAAAAATTGAAAAAATGAAAGCTTTTGTAATTTTTTCCTCTTCATTATCATTGCTTAAATTCCCTTTTATTGTTTGTAATAATTGAGATACAACTGAAAGAACTTTTAAGGAGCCCTCTTCCCATTTTCCAAATAACAAAAGAAATAAGTCACTAGGATTAGGATTTAATTCAATAATTTTTTGGTGGGTTATGAAGGTGTAATTGTATTGAATTATCGTGTTTACTAAAGTACTCGTATTGGAATAAGGCTCAATTAATGGATGCGTTAGTATTCCCAAGACGTCTTTATAATAAAAAACATAATTATTGCCATTTCTTGACAAAGCTGCCGTGTGCATTTTAAACAACTTCGCAATTAATATCTGGGCTGGATTGTTCTTACTTGAAAAACCCATTGTAATATTTAGCGACCCAACACTTGAAGGAAGAGAATAAAGTAGTGGAATCAACATGTTCTCATCGCCTAAAACAACCGCCACTTTATCCAAAGAAATTTTAGGATCGTTTGCTATCAATTCATCAATTATGCCTCCAGCAATTTTAGCTTGACCAATAGATTTTGGAGTTCCAATAATATTGATATTCTTTTTAAAGTTCAAAAAATCATTGGCAATCCATTCAAAAGGATTGGACTTATAATGAGACCATTTATCTTTAAACCTTCTAATAAATAATCCTGCATCATGATAAGGATCATTTAGAAATGCTTGATCAATATCCCAATAAATTTTCGCTTGTTTGGCAGCTAATAGACTTTGAACGATTTTTTCTTCGGCGGCATTTAGCGCATTAAATCCAGCAAAAATATATTTTGTGTCAGGTACAGATTTAGAAAATGAGCTTAATTTATTTACCGCTTCTCGATAAATTAACCCTTGATAACCTATACCTTTTTGCAACAAATGATGGTAAAAAGATTCGTAGTAATTGGGTAGTAACTTCCAAAAATCAATATAATTTTCGAGTAATTTGGTTTTATTTTCAACTTCAATTCCCCATTTTTTAATATCTTCAATGTCTTTTAAATAGGAAAGCACATGATTTGGATCTAATAAATACCTGTCTATTTCGTTAAAATCTTTTAATAACATTTTTGCCCAATTGGCAAATAAATCAAATGACTGTTGGTTTTTAACTTCGGTCAACTTTAAATAAACCTCATAGAATTCAAATACTAGTTCAATCGAATCAATTGCTCTAATTGCAGAAATTTCTTGAATAAAATCTTCAATACTAATAATTTTAGGGCATATAATATTATTTTGAATTTGATTTTTTAAAGAATCAATTAAAAATATTTTTGCTCTTTTATTTGGCAAAATCACAACAGTATTAGAAAGATTATTGAAATAATCCTTAATAATTACTTGGGCTATTTTATCTAAAAAAGTTTCTTCTTTCATTTTATAAATATAAAAAAAACGCCCCGATAAATCGGGGCGTTTTTAAAAATATTTAAAGTGAATTATTTAACGTATTTCACTTCTACTCTTCTGTTATTTGCTCTTCCGTTTGAAGTTTTATTACTATCAACAGGTTGAGTATCTCCAAATCCATTTGAAGTTAATCTATCTGCTGCTACTCCATTAGTAACTAAATAGTTTTTAACTACATCAGCTCTTTCTAAAGAAAGTTTCAAGTTGAATTCAGCGCCTCCAACATTATCTGTGTGACCAAATACAGTAAATTTAGCAGTTGGATTTTCTTTCAATATAGCAGTAATAGAAACTAAAACTGGTAAAGTTTGTTTTTGGAAAGAAGATTTTCCAGTGTTGAACAATATTGTTTTACCATATCCGTCTAATGCATTTAAAGCTGCTTGAGAAATTTCTGGACAACCATTATTAGCAACAGTACCTTTTTCAGTTGGACATTTGTCATCTTTATCTAAAACTGAATCTCCATCAGTATCAGGCCAAGGACAACCAGCATTTTCTTTAGGTCCTTTTATGTTTGGACATTTATCAGCTTTATCAGTAACTCCGTCTCCATCAGTATCAGGACAACCTTTTAATGCTTTTAAACCAGCAACTTCTGGACAAGCATCATCTTTATCAGCAATTCCATCTCCGTCAGTATCAGGACAACCATTCATTGCTACTGAACCCGCTGCATCTGGACAAGCATCGCTTGCATCAACAATTCCGTCTCCATCAGTATCAGGACAACCTTTGAATTGTTTTAAACCAAAAACTTCTGGACAAGCGTCTTCTCTATCATATATACCATCTCCATCGGTGTCTTTTCCTCCAAATTTGAATGCGATTCCTACAAAATGTTGCATGTGTGTTGGCACGTCTACTCCTGGAAGTCTAGCGTCATCAAATGAATATTTATAATTAGATTGAACAGAAAGTCCTACTAATTCAGTCATCCAATATGTAAATCCTAATCCAGCGTTCATTGTACCTGCGCTAACATCTCCAAGGAAAGTATAACCACCACCTAAGTGAGCAGATGGATCTAAATGTTTACTGTTAATCATGTTCATGAAGCTGTATTTAATATCTAAATCAACTCCGTAATAATTGTAATCGCCAGGATTAACAATAGAATAAGTTCCGTCAGCTGCCTTCTTATTAACAAATTTAGACATTTTATTTATAGATCCTGTAACTCCAAAAGAGAAATTATCTCCAGCATATTTCGAAACATTTAGGTAAGATAAAGAAGGAAGAAAATTCCAGTTATCTTTAGTGTTAAAATAATTTGAAAATTGATCTTGAATGCTTGAAGCAGCACTTACTCTAGTGTCAACTGCATTAGCTCCAAAAGATAATGACCATGGATTGTTTGCATCCTGAGCTTGAGAAAATAACCCTACTAAAAGAACAAGAGCAATAATTAATTTGTTTAGATGTTTCATATTTTATTTGTTTTAATTTAAAATTAATCTTGAGCAAAAGTAATATGTAATTATTTAACTACAAAGGGATTTGATAAAAATCTGATTAAAAGTAAACTATTTAAGTCATTAAATGATATTTAACTCTTTTCCAACTTCAATAAAAGCCTTAATTGCCTTGTCTAAATGGGCTTTAGTATGAGCTGCGGATAATTGAACTCTAATTCTAGCTTTTTCCTTTGGGACAACTGGAAAAAAGAATCCTATCACATAAATCCCCTTTTTAAGAAGTTCATTTGCCATTTTTTGTGCTAATTTTGCATCATATAGCATCACTGGCACTATTGCAGAATCACCATCAATAATATCAAATCCTGCTTTTTTCATTCCCGATTTGAAATAATTAGTATTTTCTTCTAATAGATCTCTCAATGTGGTATCTTTTTCTAATAATTCAAATACCTTGATTGAAGCACCAACAATTGCTGGCGCTAATGAATTTGAGAACAAATAAGGTCGTGAGCGTTGTCTTAATATTTCAATGATTTCTTTTTTGGCAGTTGTATAGCCTCCCATTGCTCCTCCAAGCGCTTTTCCAAGTGTTCCAGTAATAATGTCAACACGACCCATCACGCCTTTTGCCTCGGGCGTACCTTTGCCGGTAGCACCAATAAATCCTGCTGCATGACACTCGTCTACCATAACCATGGCGTCATATTTATCAGCCAAATCGCAAATTTTATCTAATGGAGCAACAACACCATCCATTGAGAAAACGCCATCGGTTACAATTAATTTAAATCTTGTTCCTACTTCTGTAGCTTTTATTAATTGCGCTTCCAAATCTTCCATGCTGTTATTTTGGTAGCGATAACGAGCGGCTTTACACAATCGAACACCATCAATAATTGAGGCGTGGTTCAAACTATCAGAAATTATACAATCTTGTTCCCCTAATAATGGTTCGAAAACACCACCATTCGCATCAAACGCAGCTGCATATAATATGGTGTCTTCAGTTCCGTAAAATTCGGCGATTTTTCTTTCTAATGTTTTGTGAATATCTTGGGTTCCACAGATAAATCGTACGGATGACATCCCAAATCCGTGAGAATCCAAAGTGTCTTTTGCTGCTTGAACAACTTCTGGATGTGAAGAAAGTCCTAAATAGTTATTGGCGCAAAAATTTAGAACCGTTTCCCCATTAACAGTAATTTCCGCGCCTTGTGGAGATGTAATTATTCTTTCTTTTTTGAATATTCCGTTTTCTTCAATGGTATCTAGTTCAGATTGAAGAAATTGTTGAATTTTACCGTACATTATTTATTATAGTTTTTAGTTTTTTACAAATTTACCACGTTAATTTCATCTCCTATGTAAACTAACGCTTTTTTAGTGACTTTTAAACCCATTTTTTCAATTGCGCTTTGATAGTTTTCCAATTGCAACTGGTACTTTTGATTATGGGTTCCTGTTTTATAATCCAAAAGATAAACTTCATTATTTTTTGTTAAAACCATTCGATCTGGCTTTATTGTTTTTCCTTCTTTTTGAATTATTGCTTGTTCATTTAAAATTTCATTTCCTTGTAAAAAATAACTTTCTAAATCTTTATTATTTACAATTTCGTGGATACTTTTTAAAACAACTTCCTTTTGATTTATAGTAATTAAACCCTCTTCCATTGCTTTTATAACTGCCAAATCTATGTCGGTTGCTGTTTTTACAAATGATAATATTTCATGAATTATGTTTCCGTATTCAATTGCTTTTTGCTGATGAGTTCCCCACATTAAAGCTTCTCTTTGAGCAATTTTTATGTTTTTTGGGTCTAATACTTGGCTTATTGTTGGAATTGTATTGGTTTCGTCCTTTGCAGAAACCACTTGTGATAATTTAGCTTTGTTTCCAAATTCGTATTCTAAAATACCAGGATCATAAATTTCAATCGCAATTAAATATTCAATAAAAAACGAAGCCGTATTATAAGGATATTGGTTGTCTTTATTGGGTTCTAAATATTGTGAAATTACATATAATTGTTCTTCAGCACGAGTTAATGCCACATACAGAACATTGATATTGTCGAGCAATTCTTCTTGTTTTTTTTCTTGGAAAACCGTTGCTGCTTCCTCTCCAAAATTTTCAACTGAACTACTATTATCAATTAAAACTTTTGGCAAACCAAAGGTTTCTTCCTCTGCATCAAGCCACAATTTGTCTTTTGGTTTTCGAATATAATCTTCATCTGCAAATGGCATAATCACTACTGGAAATTCTAACCCTTTCGATTTATGAATGGTCATTATTCGAATGGCATTTTTCCCTTCTGGTGATGGAATACTGAATTTTTCATTATTTTTATTCCAATAGCTTAAAAAATCCGCAATCCCTGCTTGGTTTCTTACATCTCGTTCTAAAACAATGTCCATGAAATATTGAACATAGGCGTTCCCCTCCCCAGCCCTCCCCGAAGGGGAGGGAGACGAAATGTATAAATCGAAAGGTGGATTTTCTACTTGATTATTTAATTCTGCTTTTATTTTTTCTAGAACGGTTGAAATTGAATTTGTAACTTCTTCATTTTTAAAGCGAATTACTTTATATCCCAATTCATTTAAAATACTTGTTCGTTCGGTGTCTAATTTGATTTGCTCCTCGGAGAAATGATACTCTCCATCCACTTCGATTATTAATTTTTTTGATAAACAGACAAAATCAACTATGAAATCATTTATTAAATGCTGTTGTCTGAATTTATATTCTAAAGATTTCGATTTTAGCTCCGCCCATAATATCTTTTCAGAATTAGTTGGGATTTTTCGCATTTCTTTTGCCTTTTCAATCGAAAAATGAGTATGGTTTCCACCTGTCACATATCCGAATTTCTGACTTTTATCATCCGTAAGATTTTCCATACAGTCTCCCTTTCCTTTGGAAAGGGCTGGGGATAGGAATTTACTTACAATTATTTCAACTGCTTCATATAAAGATTTTTTTCTAATGTCTTGAAATGAAAGTGTAATGTCAAATTGGGTTAACCACAATTCAAATTCTTTTTCATTTGCTATTTCTTTGCCCTTAGCAATAAAATCATGTATTGGCATTCCGCTTTCAACCTGATTTGCAATATAAAGTAAGAAACTAGCTTTAGCCTCTATATCAGAACTATTATTTAAATATTTCAAAACATTCACAATCATTTGAACGTCTGTTGAATTTTGTATCATCAACGTTTCAGAGGAAATAATTGGAATATTATTTTCAATTAAATAATTTGCAACTGCAGTTCCTTGTGATCTTTTTCGAGTTAGAATTACAATTTCTTGGTATTCAAAACCCTCGCTTTTAACTTTTTCAATCGTTTTTAATGTGGCTTGCAAATACAATTCTATTTTATCCAATGCATCTTCATCGGGCGAAGTATTCTCTAATTTTGGTATAAATGAAATATTTACATAGCCTCCTTTTTTACTATTTTCTTTTTGGCGACTATGATTTTCATATAAATCTTGATAATCTAAGTTTGTAAATTCAGCTGATAAATAGTAAAACAACTTATTATTAAATTCAATTACTTCAGAATAACTTCTGTAATTGGTCCCTAATGTAAATAATTGTTTGTCAGGATTATTGAACGGATTTTTCCCTTTACTCAACTCAATAAATTGCTCTGCTTTCCCGCCGCGCCATCTATAAATAGATTGTTTTGGATCACCCACAATCATCAAAGTTCCTTTTTCGCCATCAATTTCACTTGAGGTTGCGTTATCAATTAGCGGAATTAAATTCTGCCATTGCATTTCGGAAGTATCTTGAAATTCGTCAATAAAAAAATGTCGGTACCGCTCGCCTAAACGCTCATAGATAAATGGTGCTGGTTGGTTTTGAATTTCATTATAAATAATTGCATTAAACTCGGCTATAGAAAGTACATTTTGCTCTTTCTGAATCTTTGCCAATTCATTACTAACCGTATTTAACAATGAAAGTGGCGTAATGTTTTTTAAGAATGCACTGTAAAATTCTCTTTTTTCAAATTTTGTATAAATCGTTTCCAAAACACTTAAAAGTTCAGGAATTATGGCTTCAATTTCTAATTTATCCTTAGCTGCTTTAATGATTTTGATGTCAGCAAATTCATGGTAAGTTTTATTGTTGGGATTGAATTTTTCGACTGCAATGTTGTTCAAATGATTTGGGAAATGCCCTGCAGAAAATGATTTTATATCGATTCCTTTTTTATCAATTAGCGCTAACAAACTCATAGCAAGTTCAGAATTTTCTTTATCAATCACTTTGCAAGCTTCGGCAATTTTATTTTTAATTTCGATAAATTCGGAGATTGATTTATCTTGAAAATGGGTGATTTCTTCGCGATTGTTTTCATTTAAAAGTAAGCGTCCAGTATCTAAAATTTCTCGTGAAATATCCCAACTTTTATCTTCGTCAGTTTTTTGCATGGTAAAATCGATGAGTAGTTTGGTTAACACATCGTCTTCACCGGCTTGAGCGATTATGGCATCAACGGCTTCTGTTAAAAGGTTTTCGGTGTCCAAAGTCACTTCAAATGTCATTGGCAAATTTAAATCGAGGGCAAAAGCACGAATCACTTTGTGTGTGAATTTATCGATTGTAGAAATATCAAAAGCGGCATAGTTGTGAATAATGTGTTTTATGATTTGCTTGGATTTAATTTGGATTTCAGAGACTGAAAGCTTTATTTCTCCAGACAAATCCTTCATTAAATCGGCAGCCTTTGGATTGGGATTGTCTTTTGCAAATTCTAATAAATTCCCTACAATTCTGCTTTTCATTTCATGCACCGCTTTGTTGGTGAACGTTATGGCAAGTATGTTTCTATAAGCATCGTTTTTCTTAGCGACCAAAATAATTTTCAGATATTCTTTTACCAGCGCATAGGTTTTTCCTGAGCCTGCCGATGCGTCGTATATGGAGAATGATGGTCTTTGCATTTAGATTTCTGATTTTAGATTTCTGATTTTAGATTAAATTTAACAATTTCCCAAATGTCCTAGCCCTGATTGAGGGGAAAATCCTCGCCTTTTTGGGCGAGATTTGGAATGAAAGCAGGAAAAAGCTCCAAAAAATTCCGTTCCTCGTAATGGCAATTGCACTATAGATTTATTTGATAGAAAATAACAAAATAGAATTTTCATTTCCAAAGTTAATTGTTTATTTTTGAAATAAATATAATTAACAAATAAACTATACTATTATGGCATTTGAATTACCACAATTACCTTACGCGTATGACGCTTTG
>CALPLL020000041.1 GCA_943324395.2 Rhizobium sp. Q54 | reverse complement strand
TCTAAAGTTTCCACTTCAACATATACAATGTCACCTAATTCTTTTTGAGCAAAATCAGTGATTCCCACTGTTGCAATTTCACCATCAATACTAACCCATTCGTGGTCTTTTGTGTACTTTAAATTTGAAGGAATATTCATTTTAGTTTAATTAATTTATTATTGGTTTTTTTACAAAGATATTATTTACAATTCTATTATTTATTAATTTCCAAAATTATATCTGAGTGTAAATCCTGCTCTAATATTTGTCATTGGGAATGAAGTTGAAACCACGGCTTTTGAGAATGAATGGTCGTAATAAAATATGGTTGTTAAGTTCTTGCTTAAAGAATAATCGGCAGTTAATTTTGCTGACCAAATATTTTGTCCTCCAGCTAATTGATTGTTATTATAATCTAAATAACGCACAATGGTTTGGTTATTTCTATAAGAAAAATCTGCTTTAATATTAATATCTCCTTTTAGCACTCCTTGGGCATTATCGGCAAATTTTGAAGAAATGGCAATGTCTTTGAATCGGTAACCCATCCCAACTACATATTCTATTCCGCTAACTTCAGTCAATAAATTATTGTCGAAACTCATTGAAAGGGCTCGGTCTTTTTTCATCTCTGCCAAAAACTTCATTGAATTTTGCAACTCAAAATCTACTCTAATTAATGGATTGAATTGTTCTACCAAATTTACATTTGCAATAATAGTTTTATTTAAGAAATTCCCTCCTTTATCCACTCCATTTGGATTTAGATTGTAATCTAAATTTGATCTAAATGAATTGATAGTATAGGAGGCTCTGTAGCTGTGTTGAATAGAGAATCTTTTAAAGTTTTCTTTAAAAAATTCGTATCTCATTAAGCCATTGTATTTTGCAGTCCAGTTAGGAATTGGAAAATCTCTAAATGCAGATAATGAAATTCCTTTTGCCGATTCTCCAATTTTATCACTTATTGCTCCGGTGTAAGCCGCAAGGAAAGAAGGAAGTAATACCGCTTGACTGTTTTTACCAAAACCTACTGGATATCCTTCAGCATCTGTTGGGAAAATTGAAGAATTATAATACTGCTCAGCTAATCGATTGGCAACAATAATCCTATTTCCTCTTAAATCATTAAACGCAGATGATTCATTTGTATCACTATTTCTAAATGCCGTTTTAATCATAATGGTTGAAATAGCAAAATTACCGTTTGTATATGGCGATCTAGAATTATATTGTCCTGCAGAAACATCAAATTGTTCTGAGAAATTATCAGCATAAGTTCTGTCTGCTGTTAAATCAATTTTAAAATCTGGGAACAAATCAATATTGGCTGTAATATTTAGCGTTTTATTAGTTACTTGAGTAAAATTCTGATTAAATTCAGGGTAATTTGTCAACCATCCATTTTTTGCAGCTTCATATCTCACATCATCTTGAGATCCAAAAACGAAACCTAATGTAGGTTTAGAAGTTCCTAAAAATCCAAGTCCTGGTATGTATCCAGGCAATGAAGTTCCTTTATTTTCTGTATAATTTATTTGAATATTTTTTACACTTGTTAGTACGCCTTTAAGTCCTGAAATAAACAGATTATCATCAGACACATTCTGTTGTTGCTGATTGTTAACTATTTTTTGACCAGGAACAGGAGCTGTTTTTGGGGCTTTTTGAACTGGTTTCTTATTGTTTTTAATTAGGCCAATATATCTATAAAACGATTCCATATTAAAGGAAGTATTCAATTTTTGAGCTGCTGAATTTTGAATAGTATTCCCTAAATTATACAAAGTTCCATCTGTTGCTTCAACGGATGACAGAGCAGCTGATGATTTTTGCCAACTATAATTACCAGTGTAGGAATAGGTTGATTTAACAAAATTAAAAATTGGAATTTTATTAATTGGCAAATCATAATTCATTGTCAATTGCTGTGTATGTTGATTTGGATCTCCAACATCCCAATATTTATCCCAAATTGTAACCGTATTGTCAGGCACATTATTATCATTCATATAATTTCTAACAATATTATTTGACGATGCGGTGAAATTCAATTTTAAAGACTTGGTCAAATTATAATTGAAACCATATTGATAATTAAATAAATAATTTCTTCTGTACAATGGGTCCAATCCAATTCCAGCAACTTCTACTTGACGAAATTCCTGGCGATTGTACTGTCGAATAATATTAGTACTAAAGGAAATATTTGAGGGTAAATAATTAAAATTAAAATCACTTAGCAACTTCCAATAATCACTTTTTTTGAACGTTTTTGTATTTTTGAATGGCTCAAATGGTTTTGGTTGAAAGGTATAGGCGTAATCCACTGTAGAATTAACTTGTTTATCTTGAAAGCTTTCAATTTCAAAATTATGGCGTTGTACTTCATTATAAGAATGCGATAAAGTTAAGTTCTCAGGATCATAAATATGCGGTTTTTGCTTTTCTCCTCTTTCTCTTTTAACCCCAATAAAGTTAAAACTTCTTCTCTTTGTATAATCTATAGCTCTATTTCTAATATTATCTTTCTCTTCTTGACTTGAAGTTACTTCTATAAGTTGTTGCAATCTGATATCTTGATTGAATGGATCGTATTCTGGCGTAATCGTTTCTTCACCTACTGCATAATTAAATGGCAAATTAATTCCCCATTTTTTTGGCAATAGTTTCCCAATACTTAAATTGGTAACTAAATTATATTGAAATAAATCTTCCCTACTTCTTTCATTTGGTCCTTGTTCTAATGATCCAAAACCTACGGTGCTTTTCTTACTAGTGGCAGATAATGTTGCTAAGTCAGCAAAATTTGTGTCTAAACTTACTATGGCTGCCATTCCACCTTTATTGTCCATTTCGGCCAATCTAAGTTCGTTGAACCAAACTTCACCGCGAATGTTACTTGTATTTGTAGATTTGTTTTTAATACCTACCATTAATGTTCTCACTAATCCAAAATTAGGATTACCCCGAATTCCGAGTCTTAGTTTACCTCTACTAGTATTTGTTGCTAATGAAGGATCTAATACATCGTCATTTACAAATCTAATTCCATTTATATCTTCAGCCGGTGCATTTCCTCCAATAGCTAAAACTTTCAATTGAGTTAACAACGACAATTGTAGGTTAATTTCATTTATTTCAGGCCAAACCTCTTCAGGAGATGAAGCACCTTCGGGAGTTACTTTTAAAGGTATTTCAACTTGATAAAAATTCTGAGTAAAGTCATTACCAAATCTAATAAAACCGACCATTTCATCATTTTGAAGTGGCGTTGGGTCTGACGGTGCTGGAAGTGCTTCGGCGTGTAGGAACATTTTTAATTTATTGAACTGACGCATATCAACACTTACATTTTTAAATACTGCTCTAGAATCGCCAGGTTGTAATCCAGCGCCTCCAGCTCTCATTGCTAAAGCTTGCTCGTTTTGATTGATTACAGAATTATTACTGTACAATTGTTCTCTTACAACTCCTGGAGGAGACACATAACGAATTGGGCTTCTATTACCATTTTCTTGAATATTAACAGTAAGAACGTCTAAATCGGTATTGTCATCTGAAGGGTTGTTATCAGATGCGTCAAGTGTATTTGTATAACGTCTCCATTCACCACGAACTAGGTCTAGAGCACCGAAACGAACCGTTAAGTTATCGGTAAAACCTGTCATGAACATACGCATGTAACCTATAGATCTAAAATCTGTAATTCCTCCAATGGTGTTTTCAGGTTGTGAAATTGGTATTTTAAACTGTATCCATCTAGCACGAGTTGGATTTGCCCCTGGAGGCAAATTAGCAGCTGTAGTTTCTCTAATATCTGTAACATATCGGTCAACGCCAATTGTCATGTTTTTATGTAAATCAATGCTATATTCAAAATAAGCATTGATTGTATTCATGGTATTGTCTCGGTTAATATCTTCCACATCTGGAAGCGTAGTTGATCCTCTATTTGAATCTGTAACGTCTACTGGAGAATTTCCTTGGGTTCCGTTATAATTTTTATATCTTTCTTGAACATTTCCCTCGGCAGCAAGATAGTACTCATAATCATCGGCTGAAGGATCTGGATATCTAGAAAAACTTGGGAATTTTGAAGCTTCTTCGTTATTTTTTAAACCATCTAATCCAATATCTTGATTTGATCTATTAGCTGAATTGGTATCAAATGCATAAATTAAAGATTGCGATGCTGGAACATTTCCCCATATTGGCTGAGGAGTAACCAAAACCTGGTCGGCACCAAGTCCATTTTCAAATTGTTTTCTACCGTCTTTTAATACATCTTCAGAAATGGATCCTAAGTTAAAATAGATTTTTCCAGAATTGGTTATTGAAGCCTCACTCGATAAATTTCCAGGATCATAATACGGATCTAGCAGCCAAAATTGTAAATATTCTACATTGCTTTGTTCAAAATTAGTAGAACTTAGTGACCTAATTATCCCTCCAAAATTATTTTGCGGATTAGGCAATTGGTTCGTTGCAGCAGCCGCAGGATTGTAGTTATAAGCACCTCTTTCTTTAGGGTAATAGGAAAGGTCAAGCGTATTTACAACTTGTGTTTGTCCAACTGCAATATCAGTTACAGGATAAAGTTCTTCACTATAAATTCTTCTTGTTGAATTTAAGGAAATGTCTTGAATTGAAATTCCTGAAGGTCTTGATGCATAAAATGAAGGGTCAATACTGTACCAAGATAATTTGGCTCTTTTAAATCCATAACTAAGATCTGTTGCGTCAGCATTAAAGTCATACGTACTTGTTGCAGACTTCTGAGGTGTAGAAGACAAAGTCCATGAAAATGGTGATCTCATGTCAATTGATGTTTGTGAGCCTTCAAAGTCATCAATATAAATAGTAGATTCGCCTTGAAATTTATCAGCTTCTGGAGTATCTGGCTTTAAAAAAGCAACTTCACCTCTAAAAGATAAATTTGATGGAGCATCAGTATCAAGATTAGGTAATTTATTTACCATTCTTGTAAAAAATGGTACTTCAGTAGAAAAATTAGTGTTGAAACCAAATATGGTATTATTTACTGATTCTTGTCCGTAGCTTGATTTTTGTGTAAATGGCTTCTCACTCAATTTTAAGAAAGTTGCTCCTACTAAAAACTTCTCTGAAATTTTATGTTCAACGTTGAAACCCATGAATCTTCTGGTTTGTTGACCAAAAACGGCGTTGTTTTCCAGTGAAACATTTATTGGTGTATTCGATGCTTGTAGGGAAGGATCTAATATTTGAACTCTACCCAATTGATAATTTACGCTATAATCAACTCCTTCAACTAATACTCGTCCACCTGCAGTAACTACAACAGATCCTTTTGGCACATTAAAAGCACCAATTGCAATTCCTTCACCACCGGATGATTTAAATTTTCCTCTTAATTGGAATTTATTTTTATCGCTATCTTGCAATGCCACTGATTGCGTTTGACGGTATAAATTTCTATAAACATATTTTGTTTGGTTGGCATTATAATTTCCAACATTATAATTTTCTGTGCTGTTATTTCTTAATTTTTCAAATAAGTGTTTTCCAAAAGGCTCTACTGTTGTGAATATTATTCTTCCATTTTGAGGGTCAACTGTTAGTCCTGGAATAAAATCGAAAAACCCGTCTCCACCCATTTGCGGGTCATTATTGTAATTTAATTTGTCTACATTGAAAACTTTCAATAATGGTGTACTTGATACTAAATCTTGTGGCTGAGGAAGTGGTGAAACTAAATTAATGTAGTTTAGAGGAGAAGGATCTGTATATATTATATTAAATTTAAAATCGGCTTGTTGCAATTGAAAAGCTCCTGGGATTTGATAAATGTTTTTCATCATCAAGTTCCAAATAGGTGTAGTAACACGAGTGGTAGGATTTTCTACACTTGTCAAATTACTTTTCAGCATTTTTAAAATCAAACTCTGAGAGGAAACAGAAGTTGGTTGATTCGATTCTGGTGTTGTACCTCCAGTTTCTGTGGCTTGAACTCCATCAGTTCCAAATTCACCAACTTGGTAAACTAGATCACCAATTGTATATTGATACGCCACTGCTAATACTTCATCATTCGCTAGTTTCTGTTGTAACGAGATATAACCTAATTGTGGGTGAAAAGTAAATTCCGAAGAAGTCAATTTTCTAGCATTTTCAAGCTTAGAATAATCCTGTCCTTCGCTCACAGTAACTCCACTAAATCCTGAACTTGAAGTTGCAATTTCCCTAATATTCCCATTTAATCTACCGCCATTATCAATTAACGCTGGGTCATATTTATTATTTCTGTTGTCTGTAGGACTATTTGGCGACGCTATAAAAAACCCTGTTGATGGTGTTGCTACTACAATTTCATTGTCATTTAAACCCGTTATCGGTGCTTCACCTAAATCTTGAAGGGCAATAATATTTCTTAGATTATTATTAGTAGTAGATACTCTATTTTGTCTATTCGTAATCCATGCTTCCACTCTAGTAATTTGCACACGACTGTTTACATATGGGTAATTTTTCAGCGATTCGTCGTATTTATTTCTAAAATATTGAGAAAGGAAAAAGTGACGATCGGCATCATAATCTAATGCAAATAATTCAAATTCTTGTATGGTTCCTCCTCCTTGAGAGGTGACTGATTTTGTTTGAGATTTTTGTTCGGAGAAAACTCCTGTAATTGTAGTTTTACCAAATTGAAATTGTGCTTTTACACCAAATAAACTCTGAGCTCCTCTAATTAATGACGTATTTAACGGCATACTTACATTTCCAACTTCAATTTTTTGGATAATATCATCTTCATTGGCTTTATAATCTGGATTGTACTCTAACTTGATTAAATTTTGAAATGCAAACGTAGATTGAGTATCATAATTGGCATTTACACTTAAACGAGTACCTACTTTACCCATCAAACTCATGCTTATTCTTTGATTAAAATCAAATGTTGTGGTAGAGCTATTTTGAGTAGAAAAAGACGGATTATCTTGCTTTGTGTAGCGAGCTCCTAGGTCCATTTCAACAGAACCTGTTGGTTTTACATCAATAGTATTTCCTCCAAATATGGTTTCAAAAAAACTATTGTTTACATAAAATCTTGGTAACAAATCCTTTTTAGCGGCTTCACTTCCTTCTTTTTTCCCATCAATTGCATCTAATTTTTTCTTGTAATAGTTTCGAATAGATTCTTTCAAAACCATCGATTCATATTCTTTGGGTGTTAAGAATTTAGGATAATTTATTGAATAACCTCCTATGGTACTTGTGAAAATATATCGGTCTGTTTTAGGATCATAAACATATAAATTTACAACGCTCGGTGGGTTGCTAATGCCAATTTGCCCAACTGAATATCCCATTTTGGTAGAGTCTTGAGCGGCAGTATTGTCTTGGGCTTGCAATTTAAAACCAGAAATTAATACTATTAAAATGAACCTCATTTTAAAAATAAAATTTCTGTTTTTTATGTAAAATGTTTTCAAGAATTATAAGTTTTTTAATGCTAATTTAATGATGTTTTCTACGGTAGCCTCCGGGTTCTCTTTCACAATTTTTTCAACCACGCGTTCGCTAGATTTTCTAACAAATCCCAAAACCTCCAAAGCAGATAACGCTTCATCTTTATTTGTATTGTTTTGTATCATAGAAACTTCGTCTAAATCATACAATTTTAACACTTTATCCTTTAAATCTAATAGCACTCTTTGTGCTGTTTTACTTCCGATACCTTTAATTGATTGAATTGTAACAAGGTCTCCAGAAGCAATGGCTTGGATAATTTGTTTTGGTTCTAATGAAGAAAGCATCGTTCTGGCAATACTTGCGCCAATACCAGAAACAGAAAGCAACATTTTAAAAATCTCGCGTTCTGATTTTTCAACAAATCCGAAAAGAGTGTGTGAATCTTCCTTTATTTGAAGATAGGTAAATAGCTTTATAGCTTCAGAATTAGGAAGTAATGAATAGGTATGTAAAGAAATATTTACATGGTAACCCACACCATTACAATCTATAATAACTTCTGTTGGATTTTTCTCTACTAATTTTCCTTGTAAGTGTGCTATCATATTATAAAGTAATTTCCAAATATAAGAAAAATCTTCTACACTATATTCCCTATTGTTTGAATAAACCTAGAAGCATTTTTTTTAATTACTTTATTCTATTTCTCTTTTCCTTTTCTTGAGCGTCAACAACTGCTACCGCAACCATATTTACCATTTCTTCTACACTTGCTCCTAACTGGAAAATGTGTACGGGCTTATCCATTCCCAACATAATTGGACCAATAGAATCTACCTTATACAATTCTTTTAGTAATTTATAGGTGATATTTGCCGATTCTAGATTTGGAAATATTAACGTATTTACTTTTTTTCCTGCCAACTTAGAAAATGGAAATTTGGTTTTTAACATGTCGGAATTTAATGCAAAATCAGCTTGTATTTCCCCATCAACTTGAAGTTCAGGATGGTTATCATGCAAGAATTTCACAGCATCTCTAACTTTATTAGTACTTGGATTGGAAGAAGAACCAAAATTTGAAAATGATATCATTGCGATTACGGGTTCAATACCAAACATTCGCACAGTTTTAGCCGTCATTAAAGCAATTTTTGCTAAATCATCAGCGGATGGATTTGGGTTAATCGCGGTGTCGGATAAAAACATTGGACCACGATTGGTCATCATCATATTCGTAGTGGCAACTAGTGAAATTCCTGGTGCTTTTTCAATTAATTGTAAAATTGGTTTTATTATTGACGCATAGCTTCTCGAATATCCTGAAACCATGGCATCAGCATGACCTTGATTGACCATCATTGCTGCAAAATAGTTTCGTTCCCGCATCCATTTTTGAGAATCTAAAAGCGATATTCCACGTCTTTGTCTCGAATTCCAAAAAATGTCAGCATATTCATTTCTTCTTTTGTCTTCCTCTTTTGTTTTAGGATCATAGATAGGGACTTCCGCAAAGAACCCAATCTCTTCTTTTAACTCTAAAATAATTTCTTTGTTTCCTAATAATATTGGAAAGGCAATATTATCTTCCAATGCTATTTGGGCTGCCTTTAAAACATCTAAATGATCCGCTTCCGCAAATACCACTCGCTTTGGATCAGTTTTAGCTCTATTGGCCAGCAAACGAACCATTTTGTTATCAGATCCCAATCGGTCTAATAATTCCTCTTCGTATTTCTGCCAATCTAAAATAGGATTTAAAGCCACTCCCGATTCCATTGCAGCTCTTGCTACCGCTGGCGCAACTGTTGAAATTAACCTTGGATCAAATGGTTTTGGAATGATATAATCTCGCCCAAAAATCAATTTTGTTTCACCATAAGCAATATTAACTTGCTCCGGAACCGATTCTTTTGCTAATGCAGCCAAAGCTTTCACGGCTGCCATTTTCATGGCTTCATTTATTTTGGTGGCACGAACATCAAGTGCGCCCCTAAAAATGTAGGGGAATCCAAGAACATTGTTTACTTGATTTGGATTGTCCGACCTTCCGGTCGCCATAATTATATCTTTTCTAGTAGAAATTGCTAGTTCATAATCTATTTCAGGAATTGGATTTGCCATTGCAAACACAATTGGGTCCTTAGCCATTCCTAGTAACATATCTGGCGATAAAATATTACCTGCAGAAAGTCCTAAAAATACATCGGCACCTGAAAGTGCTTCTTTTAAATTCGTATTTTTTGAACCGTGAGAATATCTTTTTTGTAAGTCGGATAAGTCGGTTCTATCACTTGACAAAACTCCATCTTTATCAAACATTATTATATTTTCGGGTTTTACACCTAATAAAACATATAAATTGGCACATGCCAAGGCAGCTGAACCGGCCCCAGAAATAACAATTTTTACCTTGTCAATTTTTTTCTTGGCCAATTCTAATGCGTTCAATAAAGCAGCCGAAGATATAATTGCCGTTCCATGTTGATCATCGTGCATCACTGGAATATTTAATTCTTCTACCAATCGTCTTTCAATTTCAAACGATTCTGGCGCTTTAATATCTTCTAAATTAATTCCTCCAAAAGTAGGAGCAATATTCTTAACTGTTTCTACAAATGCATCAATATCTTTAGTATCTACTTCAATATCAAAAACATCAATATCGGCGAATATTTTAAACAATAATGCTTTTCCTTCCATCACTGGTTTTGATGCTTCGGGACCAATATCACCTAATCCTAAAACGGCAGTTCCATTGGTGATTACAGCAACTAAATTTCCTTTTGAAGTGTATTTATATACGTTGTTCACGTCTTTGGCAATTTCTAAACAAGGTTCAGCGACTCCTGGCGAATAGGCTAAAGACAAATCTCTTTGAGTAGCATATTTTTTGGTTGGTACCACTTGGATTTTTCCTGGTGTAGGTTTTGCGTGATATAATAGTGCTTCTCTTCTTTTATTATAATTATCCATTTCAAAATTGGTTTTTCAATACAAAGATAAAAGTTAGAATTGAATTACAACCTCTTTACTGTGTTTAGTTTTTTTTAAACGCCGAAAAATAGGGGTTAATTTAGAGACTTTTATCTAAATATAAAGTTACTTTATAAAGTCAATATTGCGTTTTAAACCTTCGAATTTGGTTCTTTTGACTGCAGAATTTTTGAATACCGTTTTAAAAGTTTCTTCTGTAATTTCTTCCCAATCTTTTTTTGTCATTGATAACAGCTCCGGATTTGGATTAAAAAGTGGCTCGCTATGGGGTTTTGAAAATTTATTCCACGGGCAAACATCCTGACAAATATCGCAACCGAAAGCCCAATCATCCAATTTTCCTTTCATTTCAGCAGGAATATTTTCTTTGAGTTCGATGGTGAAATAGGAAATACATTTACTTCCGTCAACGATGTATGGCGCTACGATTGCTTCTGTTGGACACGCATCAATACAAGCCGTGCAGGTTCCGCAATGGTCTGTTGTGGCGTAATCGTATTCTAATTCTAAATCGATTATGAGTTCAGCGATAAAATAAAACGAACCTACTTGCTGGGTCAATAAATTACTGTTTTTGCCAATCCAACCCAAGCCACTTTTTGCCGCCCAAGCCTTGTCTAATATTGGTGCAGAATCAACGAATGCTCTTCCGTCAACGGCTCCGATATTTTCTTGAATTGAATACAGTAATTCCTTCAGTTTATCTTTAATTACCGAATGATAATCTTGTCCGTAGGCGTATTTTGAAATTTTATAACTCTCTTGATTTTGAATTTCTGAAGGATAATAATTCAGCAATAAAGAAACGACACTTTTTGCTCCATCTACCAATAAAGTTGGATTGAGGCGTTTGTCAAAATTATTTTCCATGTAGGACATTTGTCCGTGTTGGTTTTTGTTTAGCCAATTTTCTAACCTTGGTGCTTCTTGTTCTAAAAAAACAGCTTTGGATATACCACAAGACAAAAACCCGAGGCGTTTGGCTTCGGATTTGATGAACTCAGAATTATTTAAGATTTTAGATTTCAGATTTTAGATTTTTTTTAATATTATCCCGCTGCGCAAAGTCTCCTGACTTTGAGCTATTATCAACTAATATACTTATCAAAAGAAGAAGGTTTTAATACATTTACTTTTGGTACTTCTAATAATTCTACTTCAACAATTCCTATTCCGTTAACATAATTATTTGCACTGGAATAAATATAATCTTCTATTTTTAAAACAATTCCAGAACGAACTGGATTCATATGAATATAATCTAATTTT
>CALPLL020000040.1 GCA_943324395.2 Rhizobium sp. Q54 | reverse complement strand
CCTGCGAGTTGCAAGTAACTTCCAGAATTTTCAATAGTGAGTTTCTCCCCGTTAGAAGTAGTTAAATTCGAAGTGTCGAATTTCTTGAATTTCCACAAATAGTGCAGGAAATCTTCTTTCATTTTAAATGGCGTATAATAGTTGTAATTACTTTGTCGAATGTAGTCAAAAAAGCCACACCGAAAACATTAACCCGAAAAAATAAGTGTTAATTATCTGAGCAAATACAATTTGGCGCAAGCCCGAGCATCCGATAAAGCTTCGTGGTGGTTCAATTGGATGTTCATAATTCGGCAGCAATCACTAAGTTTTGCGGGTTTAAATCCTTTGGCTTTGTAAATTTTTACGGTACATTCCCAACGAGATCCAATGTTTAAACTATCGTAATCCAAGCCATGAAGCTCCATCGTTTTGGCCAATACATTTCTGTCGAAACTTTCATTGTGCGCCACCACTACCCTATTTTGTAATCTTTTTTGAATTTCTGGAAAAACTTGAGGAAAAGACTTTGCGTTTATGGTGTCTTTTGGATAAATTCCGTGAACTTGGATGGTAAATGGAGAATAATAATTGTTTAACGGCTTAATTAATGTCACAAATTCATCGACAATAACTCCGTTTTCAACCGTTACAATCCCCACAGAACAAGGATGATATCCATTGGCAGTTTCAAAATCGATAGCGGTGAAAGTCATTTAAACTCTGGTTTAAGATTTTAGATTTTAGAAATCAAAGCGAAAAAAGAATACCTTTTCAATTGTCAATATTAATTTTAGTTACACTTTTAAAACTATTTTATCGAACCAATAATATCATATTTGGTTATAATATGGTGTTTTCCATTTCCTAAATCAACTAATACGGCGGCATTTTCTCGAGTGAATAATTTTGAAACTTCTTCGATAGGAGTTCCTAATTTTACAACAGGAAATGGTTTTCCCATTACTTCACGAATTGGTTTGTCACCCGCATTTTTATCGGAAACATAACTTTGAAACAAGTCGGATTCATCTACAGATCCTACAAAACCAGACGTATCAATTACCGGAATTTGAGAGATTTTATATTTGCGCATGCGTTCAATAGCGTGTGAAACCAATTCTTCTGTTCGAACGACAATTAATGGTTTATCGATATGATCTTTAATTACGTCTTCAGCTTTGGTAATTTCTTCATCTAAAAATCCACGTTCACGCATCCAATCGTCATTGAACATTTTACCGATATAACGACTTCCAGAATCGTGGAATAAAACTACCACAACATCTTCCGGTTTAAAATGTTCTTTCAATTGAAGTACGCCTTTAATTAATGCACCTGCTGAATTTCCTACAAATATCCCTTCTTCTAACGCGATTTTTCTAGTATAAACGGCTGCATCTTTATCGGTCACTTTTGTAAAGCCATCAATAACTGAAAAATCAACATTTTTAGGCAAAATATCTTCTCCAATACCTTCTGTGATGTAAGAATAGATTTCATTTTCATCAAAAATTCCTGTTTCATGGTATTTTTTAAAAACCGATCCGTAGGTATCAATTCCCCAAACTTTAACATTAGGATTTTGTTCTTTCAAATATTTTCCAATTCCCGAAATAGTTCCTCCTGTTCCTACTCCTACCACAAAATGCGTTACTTTTCCATCGGTTTGTTTCCAAATTTCAGGACCTGTTTGTTCGTAATGAGCCAAAGCATTTGAAGGATTATCGTATTGGTTTACGTACCAAGAATTTGGTGTTTCTTCACCCAAACGTTTTGAAACGGAATAATAAGAACGCGGATCTGAAGGCTCTACATCGGTTGGGCAAACGACAACTTTCGCTCCTACCGCGCGAAGAATATCCATTTTTTCTTTGGACTGCTTGTCGGTAATAACGCAAATTAATTTGTATCCTTTTACGATTGCGGCTAGCGCCAATCCCATTCCGGTGTTACCTGAAGTCCCTTCAATAATGGTTCCTCCGGGTTGTAAACGACCGTCAGCTTCAGCATCTTCAACCATTTTTAGCGCCATTCTATCTTTGGTAGAATTTCCAGGATTGAAGGTTTCTACTTTTGCAAGCACCAACGCATCAATTTCTGCAGTTACTTTATTCAATCGAACCATTGGAGTATTCCCAATTGTTCCTAATATGTTTTCTGAATATTGCATTTCGTTTTTAGTTTTTTATTTCAATAATATTAATCGAAGAAATTCCACACCAAGCCAAATCGTATTATAAAGTCGTGATAAGGATTATTTGGGGAAGAATAATAATTATTTCCTGACATAGATGAATTAAAATGTTCGGCTTTTAAGTATATTCTAGTTCGTTGAACTCTAGCATTAGCAAATAAATCTATATTAGGATAGGCACCAATTTCTTTTTGATTTTGTACAAAAAATTCTCCCAAAATTGGGTTGTAATCGTTGGCATAGAATTTTGTAAAATAATTAAAAATTACTCCCGTTTGGAGGTATAACGCTTTTTTGAAGAAATAATCGGTATAATAAAGTGTGTTACGAAGTACCAATTGAGGCACATTTAATATCTTGTCTGATTGCCCAACTTTTTGATACAAAAAGGTATTATCTAAAGCGAATTTTCCAACTTTAACTTCCTTATTAATTTTTAAGGAAAGAAGATTGATCGTTTTATCGTATTGCTTTGGAGAAACCAATTGCAATCCAGAAGTATTATCATTACTGAAATACAAATAATCGTTGATAGTATTCAATTCTAAAGTAGCGTTTGCCCATTGTGTATTGGCTTCTACTTTTAACGAATTGTGTTTTTCATTCTTGAAATTATTGTACCAATTGTAATTGATATAACTGCTTTGATGTAAATTATAAATATTATTGGGTAAATTATTGCTGTTTTGGTATTCGAAAGTAAAACTATTTTTTTCGTTAAATTGATATTTTAAATGCGCATTAAAGTCAAATAGTGATTGTTTTGTAATGGAACTTGAATACTGGAACTTTCCGTTCCATTTGTTTTTTCTGTATTCGTATTGACCACCAAAATCGTTAATAATGTCGTTCATATTATTTGGAATAGTTTGAGTCGACAAAAACAATACCGAGTTATAATAATAATTGTATCTGAAATCATCTACAAAAAACTGAATTTTTCCTAAAGTTGTATTTTCATAAATGGCTCCTATTTTATTGTACATTCTGTTATAAAGAACTTGGTCGTTTATATTTCCTGCAACATAAGAAGGCCCGAAACGTAAAAAAGTAGAAGTAACTCCCGTACTTGAAGTTATAGTTGTAGGAAGAGTTACCTGATTGTATTCAAAATATTTACTTTCAAAATTAATTTGATGCGTCAAATAAAGGTTATTATCTCGCTTTTTAGCATTAATAAGGAAATTATGATCTAGGAATAGCCTAGTGCCCGTTAAAATTGATTTAGCATCTTTTAAATAAATATCCAATCGAGGTCTTTCATTGTACGCTGGATCATTTCCTTCAAAATATTCAGGATTGGATAAGCCTCCGTTTTCGCCATTCAAAATATCTTGTGAGGTATAATGGAAATTAGCGTAATAGCGTTTATTTTTGGAGTTATAACTAGCAGTAAATCTAAAGTTTCCAGTGCTTGAGAGTTGGTTGATATATTTCCCTAAAGAGCGCAATCCTTTATAAGCCATAGAAAAATTAAATCGTTCCGAGGTATTTAATGTAATAAATGCATCTACGTTTTGACCTTGTTCCATAACTGTTTTAAAATACAATTCGGTAAATGGTGTTGCCACAGAATAGTACTTAATATCTTTAGGTTGATAATAATTGAAATGCTTTCCGGTATAACCAAATTCAGGAAAAGAAGAACGCTGGTTTGAAGAATATTGTAACGTGGTATAGGCTTGACCTTCGTTAGCAAAAGGCATTAAACCAAATAAATCTCTACGAAGATAATTGTAATCGTATTCTTTTTTAATGGTAAGTGAAGTATCTACAAAAGTAGTGTCACGTTCCAATGTTATTATTCTGTATTGTGAAATTGTCGCTTTTGGTTGGTCTTTTTTATGATCGATGATAAGGGAGGCTCTTTTTACAGTATCCAATTTAGAATCATTTTCCACTTGTGAGAAAAGTGAATTGGAGAATAAGAAGACCAAAAACAGCAATCGAAAATTCATAAAAAATATTTTCAACAAATATACTATTATAAATAATTATTTAATAATGTTATTGATGTTAAATAAAAAACCCCGCTAAAAGCGGGGTTTTATAGTTTAGATAGCTAATGCTAATCAATTATTTTTTCCAGAAAGGAGTGAAAGCATTGATTGCAAATGCATCATTAGATGTCATGTTTGGCACGTTCGCAGTGTTAGCTACATACTCAGAAGTTGGATAGACTAATCTATATGGCTTACGAGGTTGAATAGAAACAGTTGAAAGTGGCGTTACAGGATATCCAGTACGTGTATAGTCAATGTAAGACTCAATAGCGTTAACACCCATTAAAGCAACCCATTTTTGATACATGATAGCATGTAATTTTTGAGCAGTTGTAGTAGATGCAGTTAAACCAAAGTATGGCTTCGTATTGATAGTTGTTAAATAAGTTCCAATAGTAGCAACTTTTTTAAGGAAATCCTGAGTTACTCCAGCGTTAAATTCAGTTTGAGCATTTTGTGTAAACACAGTTGGATATCTTACAGCAGCTTCTGCAACTAAAAATTTAGACTCAGACAAAGACATTACAAAACCATCACAAGAGAAGTATTCTTCTAAAGTTTGGTTAGGCGCTTGAGCGTAAGGATTAAAGTGTCCAATTAAACCTAAACGACAAGGAAGTCCTGGTAAAGATCCTCCAGGAACAGTAACATCAACCAAAGTAGAACCTTGAGTTACAGCGCGTCTTGTAGTACCATTTGCAGTAAACAATCTAGCAGAACGAGGGTCTGTTAAGTTTGGATAAGAAATTCCTGAACCAGGAACAATTTCACGAGAAGCACCTACAGCCCAGTTAGTTGTAGCATCTGATTGTAACGCTTTGTAAGCGTGACCTGACATAGTTATAAACAATCTATTCCCTTGAGCAGTTCCAGAAGTTAAATAAGCATAAGCGAAGAAACCTGGTGTTGCTTGAGTGTCTGTAGATCCGTTATAACCTGGATTAATAGTTACATCAGCAGACAAGAAATTATTATTTTTGATGTCATTCAGTTTCAAGTCTCTGTAAGTTTGAACCGTTGCGCTTGTAGCTTCCGACATTCTTAATAAAAGTCTCAATTCTGTTGTGTTAGCAAATTCTTCCCACAATGCCATATCTCCACCTAACATAACGTCAAAACCAGCAATGTCTTCAGCATCAGGATCAGCAGCAGCAATTAAAGCTCTTGCATCTTCTAAGTTTTTAACTAAATCTTTGTAGATTGCGAAGTCATCATCATATACTGGAGTAGTGTTAGCATTACCTTGCCAAGCTTGAGAATATGGACTTTTACCATATAAATCTACAATTCTTTGCATGTAAAATGCTTTACAAATTTTAGCTGCAGCTACATAATTATTGTATTTCCCATCAGGGTTTGGATATTTAAGTATTGCATCAAAGTTTTTAAGGGCACGGTAAGTACCATCCCAAATACCACTATAGAAAGAGTTACTTACAACTAATTGTAATTCGTTATCGAATCCATTTCCATAAGATTGAACGTTACGTGTCCATGAGTTCATGAAAACGTTACCTAGAGTGTTCATGGTAATTGCCTGAACTCTGTAAGCAGAAGTTTGTGCTCCCGGTAATAATTTAGCAGGAGTTGCTTGATCAAATGTAAGTTGGTTTGGACTTGTATTAACATCCAAATAATCGTTACATGAGAATAATGCTAATGCCAATAAAGGCAATATAAATTTTATATTTTTCATAAAAAATTAAAATTAAAAAGTTAAATTAATACTAGCACCAAATGTTCTAGTTGTTGGATATTGACCAATGTTAGAATATCCTTGAGCATTTCCTCCAGAAAAAGAAGCCTCTGGATCAAAATAACCATTGTTAGCACCACCATTTTTTGGACTTAGGAATGAACCGTCAGCTAAGAAAACGAATGGGTTACGAGCATTAACTCCTAATTTAAATGAATTTAATCCTAATTTAGAAGTGATTGTTTTAGGTAATGCATAGCTTAAAGAGATTTCTCTAATTTTCAAAGCAGCAGCATCAACCATGTTTGCCTCTCCAGTTGTTCTCCATGTAGTAGTGAAAAAACTTAATGTATTTGCATAACCACCATTTAAACCTGGAGTTGTGTTTGGAGTATATGTGTTAGTAGCCGCATTGTATTGTACTGAATTTGGAACTACAAAACCTACATTTCTATCGAAACCAACTGTTTCTAAATCACCACCAGTAAACAATAACAATCTTTTTGCTTCAGAATAAGCAGAAGCTCCATTTCTATAATCTCCCATCACAGTCAATTTAATTCCTTTGTATTCAAATGAGTTAGTGAAACCAATTATATAATCTGGAGTACCTTTACCTAATTTTTCAAAAGTAGATGTTTTTTGTGGAGTACCGTTAGCATTCACAACAATACTACCATCAGGAGATCTTACAAATGCAGTACCTTTAATCAAAGGAAACTCTTCGCCTATTTCAGCAAACACCCCTACTTCTGAATTAGAAAGCAAGTTAACGCTATTTGAACCAGCTGCTAAAGCAATAATTTTAGTTTTGGTAGTAGAGTAGTTGGTTTTAATATCCCATGTGAAATCTTTAGATTTAATAGGAGTGAAACCTAAATCAATTTCAAAACCTTTATTTTCTAGATCTCCAATATTAGTTAATAAACTTGAATTTCCAGAAGCACTTGATGAAGTTGCTCTTGTGATCATATCAGAAGTTTTAGCAACAAAATAGGAACCTTCCAAAGTAAGTCTATCATTAAAGAAACCTAATTGAGCACCAAATTCAGTAGTTGTTACGAACTCAGGACGAATGTTAGGATCTGTTGGAGCAGAGTTGTAAGCTAATGAAGCTAAACTTCCAAATGGGAATCCAGAAGAAAATACTACTAAGTCATTCGTTTGGTATGCACCAACTGAGTTAGCACTACCTACTTTAGTCCAAGAAGCATTTACTTTCAAATAGTTCAACACATCATTTTTAAACCCTTCAAACGCTTTTGTTGGAACAAATGAAGCCCCTACAGAAGGATAAAAATAAGAATTTTTTACTGCTGAAAATTGCTCCATACGAGAAGTAGCATTTAAGAATAAGTAATTTTTATAATTAAAATCAGCATTTACAAATCCTGCAACTCTTCTTGTTTGAACTAATCTGTTGTCTAAAGAAGATGGGCTGTAAGGATTCAAAACGTTACTAATGTGATAGAAACCAGGAATATCTAAGTTATCTCCACCTTGAGAAGTAATTCTGAAAGTACGATCTTGGATGTTGTTACCCACATTTAATTTCAAATTTAAATCTTTTGTTAAATCATAATCGAAATTAAAGATTAAATCAGAATAGATATTTGAAGAAGACTGTTGATTGGCTGAATAGCTTGAACCAGCATTTGTTTGACCTAAATCAACTAAAGTATGTATAGGCCCATAATAGCCATATGTACCAAAATCAACTATTTGATTTTCATTAAACCAACCGTCAGAATGAGATTGAGCGTTAGTTGAAGTCATTTGAATGTTAGCAGTATAATTTACACTAATATTTTTGTTGAACTCATATGCTAAAGCTGCACTACCATTAAAGAAGTCAGTTCTATTGTCATTTCTATTTGTTTTATTTAACCAGTAAGGGTTTTTAGCATAAACCGTCCAGTGACCTTCATTACCAGAATTAGCAAATCTTGAAACAGGAATGTTAGTTGCTACTTGTAATAAATCATCTAACAAATCACTATCTGTTTGAGAAGTAGTTTGAACAGCATAATTGAAAGTACCATCCACTTTTAATTTACCTAAAGTTTTTCCAGCTCTTAAGTTGAAAGATGTTCTAGCTAATTTATCTCCGTCAACTACATATCCAGTGCTTCTTTTGTTTACACCAAGAGATACATATGAAGTAAGACCACCAACATTTACATCAAAACCATTTTGAGTAGTTACACCTGTTTGGAAGAAATCTTTAATATTATCACGGATTGGTTTCCAATCGGTCATGAACATTTGCCCATCAGCTTGAGGTAAACCAACAGGAACTTGTTGACCAACGAATCTTGGATCGTTAAAAGCAGGTCCCCATGAACCATTTTCAATAGATACGAATCCAGAACCACTTCTTGGATCAGGGCTACCGTTTGGTAAGTTAGGAAAGTCAAATCCACTGTCTCCAGCCCAACCTTGTCCGTACTCTTCTTGTCTTTGAGCAACAAAGTTAACTGATTCATAATCAACTGAAGAGTTTAAACCAACAGTGAATTTTTCAGTTTTTGATCCTTTTTTAGTAGTAACAATAATTACCCCGTTCACCCCTTGTGCACCATATAAAGCAGCTCCTTGAGCACCTTTAATTACGTTCACATTTTCAATAGCGTCCGGTTGAAGCAATTGTAAATTGTTTGCTGTAGAAATTACGTTATCAATTACTACTAAAGCTTCGTTATTACCAGTAATAGATCTAGATCCTCTTAGAACAATTCTAAGCGTTGGAGAAACTCCATTAGAAATACTAGAAATTGTTAAACCAGAAACTTTACCAGTTAAGGCAGCAACAGCATTAGGGTTATTAGCTTGAGTTAATTCGGCAGCACCTATTTGCTTTTGAGCAGAAACTGTAGCGTCTTTGGTTCTTTTGATCCCCATCGCACCAACAATTACCTCATCTAATTTCACTCCATCCTGCATTTTTACATTTACAGTGTTTGAAGCACCAACTTTTGCAGTAGTTTCAGTCATTCCCACGAAAGAGAAAACTAAAACATCACCTGCTTTTGCTTTGATAGAAAATTTTCCATCAACATCAGTTTGTGTTCCGGTTTTAGAACCTTGAACAACAACATTTGCACCTGGTAGAGGACCTGAATTATCAGAAACCACACCTGTAACAGTTTTCTCTTGTGCAAAGGAGAACTGCATCATTAACGCTATTAGTAGCGTAAAAATCCATTTGAACTTTGATCTCATACTATTTTTATTTGAGTTAGTTATTTTGCAAACTTCTTAATAATTTCTTAATTAACCAAACATTATTACAAAAAAAATTATATGCAAATGTTAAAGTTATCTCCATTAGTGTGAATTATTACTTAGATGTTGAGTTAAAAACTGATGATTAACAAACTATTTTCTTAGTTTTGTAATGAAATATTCAATATTAATTTAATGTTAAGGAGCTATTTTATTGAGAATTGTATTGAGGCCGGCACAGACGAAGCAGGTAGAGGTTGCATTGCCGGTCCTGTTACCGCGGCGGCTGTGATTCTCCCCAATTATTTTTCTAATGATTTACTTAACGATTCCAAATTACTTTCAGAGAAAAACAGGTTTGCACTACGACCAATTATTTTAAAACAAGCAATATCGTTTTCCGTTACCCACATAGAACCTATTATAATTGATGAAATCAATATATTAAACGCTTCTCTAAAAGCGATGCAAGAATCGGTTTTAAAATTAAATATTATTCCTGACCATATTATTGTAGATGGAAACCGGTCGTTAATTTCAAAAGGGAGTCATGCTAATAAGATTGGTAAAGTGTTCACCTGTGAAGAATTAGAATTAATAAAATCGATTCCAAGCACTTCAATAATAAAAGGAGATTCTAAATACATGAGTATTGCGGCTGCCTCAGTATTGGCAAAAACCTACCGCGATGATTATATGGATTTAATTCACGAAGAATTCCCAATGTACAATTGGAAACAAAATAAAGGATACCCTACAAAAGAGCATCGAGCGGCAATATTAAAATATGGAATTACGAAATACCATCGGTTAACTTTTCGTTTATTGGAAGATAAAAAGATTATAGACGAAGAGATACAAGAAGTAAAACATTAATTCATTGCATGATTTGCGAGAAAGTTTGCGCTCTTTGCGGTTAAATTTTCTTTAAATAAATCTACTTTCAAACAATTCCGAAAAGTGTTTCAAGATTTTATCCTTCACTTCTTGTTCGTTTACTTTTTCAACGCCTAATTCTACATTTAAAGAAGTAACCGCTTTTCCCTTAATTCCGCATGGAATAATGTTGTCAAAATAACCCAAATCGGCATTTACATTTAATGCAAAACCATGCATCGTTACCCAGCGAGAAGCGCGAACGCCCAGGGCGCAAATTTTCCTTGCAAATGGAGTTCCTACATCCAACCAAACTCCTGTTTCTCCTTCACTCCTTGTACCTATTATAGTATAGTCGGCTAAAGTGAGAATAATAACCTCTTCCAAAAATCGCAAATACTTATGAATATCAGTAAAAAAATTATCTAAATCCAATATTGGATAACCCACAATTTGTCCAGGTCCATGATAAGTTATATCACCACCTCTATTAATTTTATAAAAAGTAGCTCCTTTATCTTCTAATTGTTTTTCTGATAATAGCATATTTTCTAACGCACCACTTTTTCCTAAAGTATAAACGTGGGGATGTTCCACAAATAAAAAGTAATTTGGAGTATCGAAATCGGTTTCCTCTCTCCTATTCCTGATTTTTAAATCCACAATTCCTTTGAACAATTCCTCTTGGTATTCCCAAGTGGCTTTGTAATCTTTTAAACCGAGATCTTGAAATTGGATATTTTTGTTCATTGTTAATATTTGTAGTGCAAAGTTACAAAGTAAAATACTAAAACAGCTTTAAATAGAAAGTCAAATTTATTTTCAAATTTTCAAATTGCCACATTTTCAAATTTAACTATCTTTGCATTCTTAAAATCAGATCACAATGGCATTATCAGAACAAGAAATACTTCGTAGAGAGGCGCTTCAAGAATTACGCAATTTAGGAATTAACCCCTACCCTGCAGACGAATTTGTTACTACCGCTTTATCAAATGAAATATTAGCGAATTTTGAAAAATTTGAAGGAAAAGAAGTTGTATTAGCAGGCCGCTTAATGGGAAAAAGAATTATGGGAAAGGCCTCATTTGCTGAACTTAAGGATTCTGAAGGCCGAATTCAAATCTACATTTCTAGAGATGATATTTCTAATGATGAAGAAAAAACGATGTACAATGTGGTTTTCAAAAAACTATTGGATATTGGCGATTTTATTGGAATAAAAGGAACTGTATTCAAGACCCAGGTAGGCGAAATTTCTATTCATGTTTATGGTTTAACTGTCTTGTCTAAAGCTTTGAAACCACTTCCTATCGTAAAAACAGATGCAGACGGAAAAACCCATGATGCTTTTGCCGATCCTGAACAAAGATACCGCCGCAGGTATGTTGATTTAACGGTTAATGACCATGTGAAAGAAACATTTGTAAAAAGAACAAAATTGTTCAATGCGATGCGTTCGTTTTTTAATGACCAAGGTTATTTAGAAGTAGAAACTCCAGTATTGCAACCAATCCCAGGGGGAGCTGCAGCTCGACCATTTATTACACACCACAATTCTTTAGATATTCCATTGTACATGAGAATTGCTAATGAATTGTATTTAAAAAGATTAATCGTTGGAGGTTTTGAAGGGGTTTATGAGTTTTCGAAAAACTTCAGAAATGAAGGTATGGATCGAACTCACAACCCAGAATTTACCGCCATGGAAATATATGTAGCCTACAAAGACTACAATTGGATGATGAAATTCACCGAAAATTTATTGGAACACTGTGAAATCAAAGTAAATGGAATTTCAGATGTAACTTTTGGAGTACATAATGTGAGCTTTAAAGCGCCCTACGCAAGAGTGACCATGACTGATTCGAT
>CALPLL020000039.1 GCA_943324395.2 Rhizobium sp. Q54 | reverse complement strand
TTCCTTTTTTGCATTTTTTCTTTGATAATAATTGCCGATAAAATCAATACAATTAAAGGAGTACAAACCATAATTACAGCCGCTGAAATTGGCGAAGTCATGCTCAATCCTTTAAAAAAGGTCAACATATTTAATGCAACCCCAAAAAAAGCACAAGCTATAATTCTAGGAAAATCGGTTAATGCAATTTTTTCATTGGGCCCTAGTTTCATTATTCTCATGATCAACCAAACGGCCCAAAACAGGAGCGCGGAACCGCCAACCCGAAGAAAAATGAAGCCGTAAGCATCAATATAATGCGGCATAACATCCTTGGCAATTGTGAAGGTTACTCCATAAATTAAGGACACTAAAGTCGCGCCAATTAACGCAATATTTCTTTTAGACATTATTCAATACGGTATTAACCTTAAGTATGTTTTGTTGGCTGTTGCCAATATAAATTCCACCATTAATAATAAAAACGGGACGACTTAAAAAAGTATAATTCTCCAAAATCAAATTTTTATAATCGGATTCTGATAATTGTTTGTTTTTCAAATCCATCGTTTTATATAAAATCGCTTTCTTGCTAAATAACGATTCATAGCTACCAGAAAGTTGGTGCATTTCTTCTAATTGCTCTTCTGTAATTCGATCTTGCTTGATGTCGTGAAAAACCAAGTCAACATCTTTAGGTAGCGATTTTATTATTTTGCGACAAGTATCGCAAGTTCCAAGGTAATAAATTTTGTTAATCATAAGTAACCTATTTCTTTATGCAAAGAAAATTCATTTGAAGGAAAAAAGGGCATTTTTAATAAAAAATAAAGACTTACAATTTATATCTTTACAAAAAAATAGCAGTTATGAAATTCAATACTAAAACCATTCACGGCGGACAACACCATGATCCTGCAACAGGGGCGGTTATGCCTCCAGTTTATCAAACATCAACATTTGTTCAAACTAGTCCTGGACAACCTTTGAATCCTGATTATGAATACAGTCGTGCTGCAAATCCTACACGTTCGGCGTTAGAAAATGCATTGGCAAGTATTGAAAATGGTGCACGTGGATTGGCATTTTCATCTGGTTTGGCAGCAACGGATTGTCTTATTAGAACCTTTAAATCAGGTGATGAAATCATTGCAATGGATGATTTATATGGTGGAACGTACCGTATGTTCACTCGTATTTATAAAGATTCTGGTATAAAATTTCATTTTGTTGATATGAATGATATAGAGAAATTTAAATCATTAATTAATGAAAACACCAAATTAGTTTGGGTTGAAACTCCAACAAACCCTTTAATGAAATTAGCGGATATTCAAGAAATTGCTAAAATCACAAAGTTACATAAGATCCTTTTCGCAGTTGATAATACTTTTGCAACGCCTTATTTACAGAAACCTTTAGATTTAGGTGCTGATATTGTGATGCATTCCGCAACAAAATACCTTGGTGGACATTCCGATGTAATTGCTGGAGCGTTAATTATCAAAGACGAAGAATTGGGAAATCAATTGCATTTTCAACAATTTGCAACTGGAGGAACATTAGGACCGATGGATAGTTTTTTAGTTTTAAGAGGAATAAAAACGCTTCATTTACGTGTTCAAAGACATTGTGAAAATGGTGCAAAAGTGGCCGATTTTTTAAACAAGCATCCTAAAATTAAGACTGTTTTTTATCCTGGACTACCAAGCCATCCTTTTCATGAAATTGCCAAAAAGCAAATGAGCGATTTCGGAGGAATGGTTTCTTTTACATTTGTTTCAGGAAAAAAAGAAGATTCAATTCATTTTCTTGAAAAGCTAAAAGTTTTCACTTTGGCTGAATCTTTAGGTGGAGTTGAATCATTAGCCAATCATCCGGCATTAATGACACACGCTTCAATTCCCGAAGAAAAACGCAAAGAAATTGGAATTTCTGACGATTTAGTTCGTTTAAGTGTTGGAATTGAAGATATTGAAGATCTTATTGTAGACTTAACTCAGGCGTTAGCTTAATTTATTATGCTTAATAGTAAAATGGTATAAAAATTCTATTTTATTTAATAATAAATTGAGTTTCCAATATAAATTAATGAATTAAATTCACGGTTTTTCAATATTTCCTAAAATAAAGATAATTCTATTGTCAAATTGAAATATTTTCCAATATTTATTGATTAAAATGTATATTTGTATCAAAATACGAAAACGTTTTCTTAAACCGTTAAATAAAAAAATAGTATGTCAGAAAGTATTAAATCTTTTGTTGAAGCAGTAGCTAAAAGAAATCCGAATGAACCAGAGTTTATGCAAGCCGTTCATGAAGTTGCTGAAACAGTAATTCCATTTATTGAAGAAAATAAAAAATACCAAAACAAAATGCTTTTGGAAAGAATGGTCGAATCGGAGCGAATTATTACTTTTCGTGTAGTTTGGACCGATGATAAAGGCGAAATTCAAGTAAATAGAGGGTATAGAATTCAAATGAATTCAGCGATTGGACCATATAAAGGAGGAATTCGTTTCCACCCTTCAGTAAACTTAAGTATTTTGAAATTTTTAGCTTTCGAGCAAACTTTCAAAAATAGTTTAACCACATTACCAATGGGTGGTGGAAAAGGAGGGGCTGATTTTGACCCTAAAGGAAAATCTGATAATGAAGTGATGCGTTTTTGTCAAGCATTTATGACAGAATTATCAAAACATATCGGTGGTAACACAGACGTACCTGCAGGAGATATTGGAGTTGGAGGACGTGAAGTGGGTTATATGTTTGGTCAATATAAAAGGTTAAGAAATGAGTTTACAGGAGTATTAACAGGAAAAGGAATTTCTTTCGGAGGTTCATTAATCCGTCCTGAAGCTACCGGATATGGAGATGTTTACTTTGCTCAAAGTATGTTAAACACTAAAGGAGACAGTTTTACAGGAAAAACAGTTGTAATTTCTGGATCTGGAAATGTAGCGCAATATGCTGCTGAAAAAGCAACTCAATTGGGTGGTAAAGTAGTTACTTTATCAGATTCTTCGGGGTATATTTATGATGCCGATGGAATTGACGCTACTAAATTAGCCTACGTAATGGAGATCAAAAATGAATTGCGAGGAAGAATCAGCGATTATTTGACTAAGTATCCAAAAGCTAAATTTGTTGCTGGAAAACGTCCTTGGGAAGTTAAATGTGATGTGGCTTTACCATGTGCAACTCAAAACGAATTGAACGAAGAAGAAGCGCAACTGCTTGTTGCCAATGGTTGTATTTGTGTGGCTGAAGGAGCTAACATGCCAACAACTCCAGAAGCGGTAATTGTTTTCCATAAGGCAAAAATATTATTCGCACCTGGAAAAGCATCAAATGCAGGTGGAGTAGCAACTTCAGGATTAGAAATGTCTCAAAACTCGTTGAGATTAAGTTGGACCTCAGAAGAAGTTGACGAGCGATTGAAAAAAATCATGCTTGACATTCACGCTTCATGTGTAAAATATGGCAAAGATGCATCAGGTTACGTAGATTACGTAAAAGGAGCAAATATTGCAGGATTTGTTAAAGTTGCTGACGCAATGTTGGCACAAGGGGTAGTATAAAACCAACCACTATATTTATTAAATGCCTCACCATTTGTGGGGCATTTTTTTGTTTGTATATGAAAACGATAATAATTTCGTTTTATAGTATATTTGTAGTTGTAATAGAATAAAAATGAAATATCCATTAGCATTAATTATTGCTTTTTTTTCAATTCAAATTGGCCTTTCCCAAAACAGTAAATTTTGGAAAGGCTATTTCTCTTACAAAGAAATAAAAGATATTTCTCAATCGCCAACTGTTTTTTTTGCAGCAGCTCAAAACGCATTATTTTATAAAAATCTCGCAACCAATACACTTAAAACTACGAATACTATTGATGGACTTTCTGGAAAAACGATTTCCTCAATGTACCATAGTACGGCATTTAATAAGACTATTATTGGATATGAAAATGGGTTGATAATGATAGTAAATGATGCTGATGGAACGATGATAAATGTAGTTGACATCATCACAAATTCGGTCAATCAAAATTTAAAAAAAATAAACCATTTTATGGAATACAATGGGATTCTATATGTTTCCTGCGATTTTGGAATTGTACAATATAATTTATCAACTTCAGGATTTGGAGATACCTACAGAATAGGAGATTTCGGGGCAGAAATAAAAGTATCGCAAACTGCAGTTAGCAATGGGATTATATACGCAGCAACTTCATTTGGAATTAGAAGCGCAAGTATTTCGAATCCTAATTTAAACGATTATAATCAATGGACACAACTTATTTCTGGAGGATTTTCAGGTATTGAAACCTTCGGATCACAAGTAATAGCTTCATCGAATTGGGGTCAAATATTTAAATTAAATGGCTCGGCATTTACCTCTTTTACATCCTTTCCATTGATTGCAAATGATTTAAGAGCAAGTGGCGATTATTTGTTAATTTCAACCCAAACAAATGTTTATATATACAACCAAAATTTAAGTTTGTTGTTACAAATAAATAGCAATCAAATTCCAAATATTTCAGCAAAATTTACTTGTGCAACTCTTATCGATAATGTAATTTATTTGGGAACATTAGAGGATGGAATTATTACAACAACTATTAGTAATCCAACTACTTTTACTTTTTTAAGTCCCGATGGACCTTCTAGAAATGCCATATTTGCAATTAATGCTTCAACAAAAAATTTATGGGCTGTTTATGGAGGATATTCTTCAGATTACAATCCATATACCTATGATTACAATGGGTTAAATACTTATGGTTTTAGTAAATACTCCGAAAATGGATGGCAAAACACTCCTTATTCTGCAGTTTTAGGAGCAAAGGCACTTTGTAAAATCACAGTAAATCCAAATAATACTAATCAGGTTTATTTAAGCTCTTTTTTTTCAGGGTTGTTAAAGGTAGAAAATGATATCCCAACAGTTTTGTATAATGAAAGCAATAGTTCGTTAGAATCATTAGTACTATCTCCTCCAAATTTAAATTATAAAGATATACGTATTAATGGAGCAGCATTTGACAAATCAGGGAATTTATGGATAGGAAATGGCTGGTCTAAAAATGGAATAAAAAAACTCACAACCCAAGGCGCTTGGTCGAGTGTAAATATAGAGCCTATTTCTCAAAGGTATTATGAAAACAGTTATGGAGAAGTTGTGGTTGATAAAAATGGCACGAAATGGATGGCTTCAAGTTATGATGGGGTTATTGGATACAATGAAAATGGCGCTATTTTTAAGAAAATATCTCTTGGTGCGGAATTAGGAAATTTACCTGTTGTAGACGCTAGAGTTGTTGCTTTAGATAATAGAAACCAACTTTGGATAGGGACTACAAGTGGATTAAGAGTTCTTTCAAGTGTGGATCGTTTTTCAACCGACCAACAATTAACTTCAAATTCTATCATTATATTAGAAAATGGATTGGCACAAGAATTATTATACGAACAATTTATCACCGATATTGTTGTGGATGGAGCCAATAATAAATGGGTAGGAACGGCTGATTCGGGAGTATTCCAATTCTCATCTGATGGACAGCAAACCCTTCGCCGATTTACAACAAGCAATTCTCCTTTGCCAAGTAATGCGATAAATGATATTGATATCAATCCTTATACTGGTGAAGTTTTCTTTGCTACCGATAAAGGAATGGTTTCCTACAAAGGAACTTCAACTACAGCAAGTACCGATTTAAGTAATGTAAATGTTTATCCAAATCCAGTTCGTCCAGAATTTGAAGGGACAGTAAAAGTGAGTGGATTATCCAATAAATGCAATGTAAAAATAACCGATATTGAGGGTAATTTAGTTTTTGAAACTATTTCTCAAGGCGGAACAATTGAATGGGATACTAAAGCTTTTGGCAACTACAATGTTGCCTCTGGGGTTTATATGATATTTATTTCTTCGCAAGAAGGAACAGATACTACAGTTAAAAAAGTGATGATAATTAGGTAATTTATTTTAAGTTTTGCGGATTTTATTGTCCTCTAAAACTAAAAAAACAATAAAATAATGGTAGTTAAAACCAAGGCAATTGTAATTTCATCAATAAAATACCAAGAGAAAAGTTTAATTGTAAAATGTTTTACACTCTCTGACGGACTAAAATCTTATTTTGTTCGTGATGCTTTTTCGTCAAGAAAATCAAATCAGAAAATAGCCTACTTCCAACCCTTTTCATTACTTGAAATTGAAGCTGTACACAAAAATAAAGGAACACTAGAAAATTTTAAAGAAATTAAATTGGCAGTTCCATTTCAAACTATTCATAGTGATGTGGTTAAAAGCACTATTGTTCTATTTTTATCAGAAATGATGCATTATTCTATTCATGAAGAGGAAGAAAACGAAGCGCTATTCACCTATCTTGAAACGTCATTAATGTGGCTTGATGCTCATAATGACATGGCAAACTTCCATCTTATATTTTTATTAGATGCAACAAAATACTTGGGGTTTTACCCTGATATTTCTGATATTGATATGCCTTTTTTTGAAATGAAAGAAGGTAATTTTTCTCCATTTAACGCAATTAGCGCTTTGTCGGAACAGGAAACCTTGCTTTTCAAAAAATTAATAAATCTGAAATTGGAAAGTGATATTAAATCATTTCATGTAATTGAAAGGCAGCTACTATTAAAAATCTTAATTGATTATTACAGCTATCATTTGGAAGGATTCAGAAGACCAAAATCGGTGGAAGTCTTAAAAGAAGTTTTTTCTTAATTACGGTTTTACAATCAAAACAGAAGGAATATCACTCAACCAATCACTTTGAGAATCAACTAGTTTTTTCCAACTTTCTAAGCTTATGATCATTAAATCATGCTGGTTCAAAAACTCTTTTTCAATTACTTTATTGGTCAACAAACTCATATTACTTGGATAGTTATTTTCTAATGAATCTACCGCATTTTTAATAATAAAGTTATTTTTTATTTGGTCGTTGCAATCTAAAACTGCAATTTTTGAATCGTTATTGTAGATTAATTTTTGAGCATAATCCAATAAAAATCCGTCTTCAGCACTAAATATTGGAATAAAAACTTGATCTACATTTTGTAAATCTTTATTGATTAAAATTCCTAAAGGCATTTTAGTTTTTGAGATTATTTGTCTCGTTCTTTCATCAAATGGGGAGTTTTCAAACAGCCCTTCTTTACCTGTAAATTTATCTATTAAACGATCTGGGTTTATAATTCTAGTTGTAAATCCTAATACTTTTCCTAAAAGGGTTCCTTCAAAAATGGACTTGCCCAATCCAACAAGAAGTAAATCATATTCCCCTTGATTTGCTATTTCAACGATATCTGTTTCCACATCAACAGTGGCTTTAAAAACGGTAGTTATTTGTTGGTCTAAAATTTTAGATTCATTTATAATAGGAAGGAAACTATCAGTTTCATATTCTTCCATATTATTTGCGTGCATTTCGTCACTTAATACCAAATGCATCGCGGTAATATTTACATTGTCTTTTTGTTTTTTAACCAAACTACTTGCCAATCGAAGTAATGACCTTCCTTTTTCATTATTTCCAAAAAACAATAAAATTTTGAATTTACTCTTGCTATTAATTTCTTCAGGAACAAATTGATTTTTAGATTTAAATGCCCAATTTATTAAATTCAAAGCCGGTCCAGTCATGAAAGTGGTAACTAAAGCCATGATAACCATCATCGTAAAAACCTGTGGCGTTAATACTTTTAGGTCAAGTCCAATGTTTAAAACTACTAGTTCCATTAAACCTCGAGTATTCATTAAGGCTCCAATGGTAAGACTGTCTTTCCAACTTTGTCCTACAAATTTAGCTGCTAATGCACTTCCAAAGAATTTACCAACTACCGCTACCAAAATAATAAAACCAGTAACTTGCCACATATAAGGATCATTAATTAATCCTATTTGAGTTCTTAAACCAGTAAATACAAAGAATAATGGCAATAATAATATCACCGAAACATCTTCAACTTTTTCAATAAAAATACTTCTAAATTTTGAAATATCTGGCATGATTACTCCCGTCATAAAGGCGCCAAATAGTGCATGAATTCCAATTATATTAGTAGCATAAGAAGATAAAATCAATGTAAGAAAAAATATGGCAACAACGGGTTTACTTAAATTTTCGCTTTTTGAATATAAATCTCCTACTTTTTTCAAGAATGGTTTTACAATAAATAGCATGATAAGAACATAAAGTACAGAAAGTCCAATTACATATAATGCGCTATCAAAAGTTCCTGCTTTTACAATTGCTATTACTACTGCAAGTAGGCACCAAGCCGTGATATCATCCGCGGCAGCACAAGTAATTACGATGGCTCCTAATCTAGTTTTATGAATTCCTCTTTCTTGAACAATTCTTGCTAAAACTGGAAAAGCAGTGATACTCATCGCAATTCCCATAAATAAACTGAAAGATAAAAATGGAATTCCCTCAGGGGCAAAAGTTTGATAAACATAAAATGCGAGTCCAATTCCTAATGCGAATGGAATCACAATACTTGCATGACTTATTACAACTGCCTCATTTGCCTTGTTTTTTAGTACTTTCAAATCCAATTCCATCCCTACAACAAACATGAAAAGTATCAATCCAATTTGACTTAAAAATTGTAAATTTCCTAATGATTGAATTGGAAATAAAGCCAATGAAAATTCTGGAAAATACATTCCAAGTAAAGACGGGCCTAGAAAAATTCCAGCAATTATTTCTCCTATTACTGATGGCTGACCGATTTTCCTGAAAATCCATCCGAAAAAGCGTGCGACTATAATTATAGTGATTATTTGTGCCAATAAAATTGCCAAAGGATCTTTAAAATTGTCAATCATTGAATTAATAAATTCATTCCAATGATCAGCGGGACTTAAAACGATTGAAGCTGTTTTTACGGTTTCTAAAAACTTACCTTTTGATATAATCCAATAGATTAACGCAGTGAAACCACCAGTTACAATTAGATAAAAGAAAGTATTTTTAAAGTTTTTCATATGCTTAACAGCTGTTTTTAAATGTAAAGATTCAAAATTCAAATATAAGAATTATTAGTATTTATAAATCATTAAGATAATTTTAAATTGACTTTTAAATTAAAACAATTTATTAATCAAAAAATGATGACTTTCTGTTAAATTTTTCGTTGTTTTAATTACCTTTGACCGCGTTAATAACGAATATGAAAAAGACATTAAAAGTTGGTTTTTGGGAATACATTGCCCGATTAATTCTTACCTATAGAATTACCATTTTAATTGCCATTACTGCCATTACTATTTTTCTCGGTTTCCAGTGGAGAAATTTAGGGATGACTTATACCGAAGCAAATTTACTTCCAAAAAAACATATCGTTAATCAACAGTACGATGACTTCCTATCAAAATTTGGAGAAGAAGGAAACTTAATTGTAATAGGGTTTAAAGATCCTAATTTTTTTACTCCAAAAGCCTTTGCCGAATGGAATGAATTAATGACAGGGCTTAAATCTTCAAAAAATGTTGAATTAGTAGTTTCAATTAGCGACCTGAAAAAGTTGCAAAAAGATACTCTTGCTCAAAAATTTGAATTAGTTCCTCTAATTGACCACAACCAAATTAAGAATAAAACCTATTTACAAAATGTAAAAACAGAATTGTTTAATAATTTACCTTTTTATGAAGGGCTTTTATTTAATAAAAAGTCCGGTAGTATTCGTTCGGCGATTTACTTAAAAAAAGCGATTGTAAATACCGCTGAAAGAAAAACTTTTATAATAGAAACGCTTATTCCAAAAATTGAAAAGTTTGAAAAAAATACTGGAATCGATCTTCGAGTTTCAGGAATGCCCTACATTAGAACTATAAATGCCGAGAATATGAAAGGTGAAATCGGGCTGTTTATAGGAGCAGCTTTACTGATTACATCACTCATATTTTTCTTCTTTTTCCGATCCTACAGAGCAACATTTATATCCATTTTTATTTTACTTTTTGGTGTAATGTGGTCTTTTGGAACCCTAGGATTATTTCATTATAAAATAACAATTCTAACAGCCATTATTCCTCCTTTAATTATTGTAATTGGAATTACCAACTGTATTTTTCTTATCAATAAATACCAACAAGAAATTAAATTGCATCAAAACCAAGCGAAAGCTTTACAGAGAGTAATTTCTAAAATAGGGGTTTCAACTTTGATGACCAATCTTACTACCGCTGCAGGTTTTGCAACATTTATGATTACTGGAAACGAACTACTTTATGAATTTGGTTTAGTAACCTCAATCAATGTGATTACAGTTTATTTATTGACACTTTTAATAGTGCCAATTATGTATAGTTTTATGCCAATGCCAAAGGAAAAACACCTTTATCATTTAAGTAAAAATTATTTATCTTCTGTTTTAGGTTGGGTAGAAAAAGTTGTGAAAACCAAACGAACTTTCATCTATACTGTTTATGTTTTATTACTTGTATTTAGTGTTATAGGAGTAATGCAGATGAAAGTTTCAGGAAGTTTAATTGGCGAAATGCCAAAAAGCGCTTCCTTTTTTAAAGATATTTTATTCTATGAAAAAGAATTTAATGGGGTTATGCCCCTTGAAATAATGATTAACACCAAACATAAAAAAGGGGTTATGAAATTATCGACCATGAAAAAAATGGACGAATTACAAAAAACAATAGAACAAATTCCTGAGCTTTCAAAGCCAGTTTCGGTGGTGAATTTGGTTAAATATTCCAAACAAGCATTCTATAATGGGAATCCTGAATATTATGAGTTACCAACCTCACAAGAGCAAGTTTTTATTCTTTCATATGCTAAAAATGCCACAAAAAAAACTAAGGACAACTTGATGAAAAGTTATGTTGATTCAACAGGTCAATATGCCAGAATTACTACTTACATGAAGGATATTGGCACTAGAGATATGGCTGCTATTGAAGGAAAACTTAGAACTAAAATTGATAGAATTTTCCCAAAGGATCGTTACGAAGTTACTTTAACAGGAAAGGCGTTAGTGTTTCAAAAAGGAACAGCTTATCTAATTAATAATTTAATTGAATCATTAATATTTGCCATCTTTTTGATAGCTGCATTAATGGCTTACCTATTCCGATCTGCAAAAATGATTTTTGTATCGGTTATTACCAATATTTTACCTCTTTGTATCACTTCAGGATTAATGGGATATTTGGGAATTCCTTTGAAGCCATCTACTATTTTAGTATTTAGTATCGCTTTTGGAATTTCTGTTGACAATGCTATTCAGTTTATGGCAAAATACCGTCACGACTTAAAAATGAATAACGGAAAAATAAAAAAATCGGTATTTAGTGCTTTGCAAGAAACGGGAGTGAGTACCTTTTATACTTCTATAGTTTTGATATTTGGATTTGCTATTTTCACTCTTTCTAGTTTTAGTGGAACCGTAGCACTTGGAGGTTTAATTTCTTGTACGTTGCTTTTTGCTATGTTTGCTAACCTTTTGGTATTACCGGCATTGGTTTTAACATTTGAAAAAAAGAAAGCCAAACAAGAAGAATAGTTACAACTTAATTATATCTTCTATAATTTTTAAATGATGTTTGGTGTGAATTTCTAGAAAACGAATGGTATCATTTCTCTTTATTTTTCCAAAAAAAGGATGTTCAAAATAATGATCTTTTGAAATAATTTCTAATTCTAATAAACTATTTCTGGTTTGTATTATGTGGGACTTTAATGATGATTCATCAATGGTTATATTGGGCAAAACGACTTTTGGAGCTTTTGCTCTTCCTCTAGGGATTTTGCCTCTTTTTAATACAAGAATTCTTATAAAATTGAATTTCCATTTGTAATCCTTTGGGTTCGAATGTGTCAAAAATTTAATTACGCCAT
>CALPLL020000038.1 GCA_943324395.2 Rhizobium sp. Q54 | reverse complement strand
TATTCCACCATTAGTTTCTTTCACGGATCAAAAAGATTTCGGATTAACTTTACCTTTAGAAAAGCAAAAAGAATTGATTCATGGTTATTTCGCTTCCGTATCTTACACTGATGCTCAAGTTGGGAAACTATTGGATAAATTAGATGAATTAGGATTGATAAAAAACACTATAATTGTTCTTTGGGGAGATCATGGTTGGCACCTTGGAGATCATAATCTTTGGTGTAAACACTCTAATTTTGAACAAGCAACTCGAACTCCAATGATAATTTCAGTTCCTGGAATTGCACCTTCAGTAACCAGTGCTCCTTCAGAATTCGTTGATATATTTCCTACATTATGTGATGCAGCAGGTGTGAAAATCCCTGAAACTTTAGATGGAAAAAGTTTGTTACCTTTAATCAATAAATCCGCTAAATCAGTTAAGGACTATTCGATTAGTCAATATCCTAGAAGTGGAAATGGTTCTGAAACAGAGCGTCAAGGATATGCATCATCAAAAGTGATGGGTTATTCTTTAAGAGATAAAAGATACCGTTACACTATTTGGATGACCAATGATTTCAGAAGTAACAAGCCTTTTAATTCTGATTTAATTGTTGGTACCGAATTGTACGATTATGAAAAAGACCCGAACGAAACCGTTAATGTAGCAGATGTCAAAGAATACAAATCGGTTGCAAAAGATTTGAAATCGAAAATGCTAAAATTCTTAGCAACTCAAGTAAAATAAAATGAAAAATTCGATTTTTGTTTTTCTACTATTTTGGGTTTTTACTTTACAAGTGAAAGCTACTGAATATTTAGTAGAATCAAAAACTGAATTTGAAAGTGTTATAACAAAAGTCAATCCAGGTGATATCATTATTTGGAAGGAAGGCAATTATTCTGATATTAAAATTGATTTTAGTCCTTTAAATAACGGAACTTCAAAACTACCAATCACTTTTAGAGCCCAAAAGCCTGGTAAGGTAATATTCTCTGGAAATTCTCAATTATTTATTGGCGGTAATTTTCTTGTAGTTGAAGGATTATCATTTCAAGGAAATTGTACTTTAGATACCAATCAAAACGTAATTGATTTTAAATCTAAAGGTAAAAAAATAAATAGCGAAGCAAATCATTGCCGATTAACAAATTGTGCTATAATTAATTATTCTTCAACTGAGGAAAGTGATAAAAAGAATTATTTCGTTAATTTAGTGGGAACCTATAATGAAGTTAATAATTGTACTTTTGAAGGAAAGTTAAATGCTGGGCCAACATTAGTAATTGAATATAAACAAGAAAGCGGTTATGTTCCTGGAAGCGATGTTGCCCCGTCCTCTTTCCATCATATTCATCATAATTATTTTGGATATAGAACTTTTTCTTCAAATGGTGGCGAGCAAATTCGAGTTGGAACAAGCACCACATCTTTCACACACGGATTTAATTTAATTGAATACAATTATTTTGAAGACGAGAGAATAGAAGCAGAAATTATAAGCAATAAAAGTTGGGATAACATTTATAGATTTAATACTTTTATAGGAAATGATGGCGCAATGGTGATTCGACACGGCCAGAAATGTTTCGTTTATGGCAATTATTTTGATGGGAAATCTGGCAGAAACAAAAGCGGTGGAATTAGAATTATTAATCCTAACAATACTGTTTTTAATAATTTTTTAGAAAATATTGAAGGAGGAAAAGGAAACTCAAAATTTCCGATTTCAATTATGGATGGATTAGTTGATTCATCATTAAATGGTTATTATCCTGCTGATAATGCCATTGTAGCCTATAATACTGTTCTAAATTCTTATGGTCCTGCAATAAAATTGGGTGTTGTAAACAAAGACGTGAAAACCCCAAAAGTTGCTCCTAAAAATGTTTTTATAATAGGAAATACAATAATAAATTCAATAGGAGATAATGATTCTCCTTATGAATTAACCGATTTGAATGCTACATTTACAATAAAAGATAATATTTTTACCAACGGAAAAACATCAGAACCTGGATTTTCTTTGATAAAATTAAAGCAGATTCCGTTTAGTAATAAAAAAAATGAGGTGAAAACAAAAGTTGATCCTTCAGTTTTGGATGAAATCAATCAACGGCTCTCAATTCATAATATTAAATTAAGTGATTCAGAAATTACTAAATTTAATCCAAATTGGATAGTAAAAAAGAAAGATGTTGGTGTGAGTTGGATAAAAAATAATTAAGATAATAAAATGTATAAAATAGCACTTATATTATTGGTTTTTGGTTTTAAAGTTCAGGCAAAAGAAACTGTTAATTTACTTCAAATTAAAGATACTGTTAAATCTTGTTGTACTTCAAAAATACCGAGTCGTTTTGGATTAAAAAAAGCGCAACCAAAAAGCAAACCCAATTTGACTCTAAAAAATCACGAAGGGATGGTTTGGATTCCAGGTGGAACCTTCAGTATGGGTGGCGATAATGACCAAGCACGTCAAGATGAATTCCCAAAACACCAAGTAAAATTGAATGGCTTTTTCATGGATATAACGGAAGTTACCAATTCACAATTTGCCAAATTTGTTGCTGCAACTGGTTATGTAACTACTGCTGAAAAAGATATCAATTGGGAAGAATTAAAAAAACAATTGCCTTTAGATACACCAAAACCTGATGGGGAGACCCTAAAAGCAGCTTCTTTAGTTTTTGTTCCAACAACTGGAGAAGTGAGTTTGCAAGATTATAGTCAATGGTGGAATTGGTCTCACGGTGCCAATTGGAAACATCCGCAAGGAAAAGACAGTAATATTGAAGGAAAAGATAATTTTCCGGTGGTTCATATTAGCTGGGACGATGCAAATGCTTATTGTAAATGGGCTGGAAAACGCTTGCCAACCGAAGCGGAATGGGAATTTGCAGCTAGAGGAGGATTAACTAAAAGTGTTTACACTTGGGGAAATCAAAAAGTTGATGAAGGAAAATACCATTGCAACTATTTTCAAGGAAATTTTCCTTATAAAAATGAAGTAAGCGATGGATTTAATGGCTCAGCACCAGTAAAATCATTTGCAGCTAATGGTTTTGGATTGTTTGATATGGCAGGGAATGTTTGGGAATGGTGTTCCGATAAATACAACAATTTGTATTACGATACATTTAAAAAAATAAAAGTAACCCTCAATCCAAAAGGCCCCTCAAAAAGTTATGACCCAGATGAGCCTTTGGTTGAAAAAAGAGTGATGCGAGGTGGATCATTTTTATGTAACGAGTCTTATTGCAGTGGTTATAGGGTTTCAGCAAGAATGAAAAGTTCTGCTGATTCTTCAATGGAGCATTTAGGTTTTCGATGCGTTTCTAATTAATTGATTAAGATGAAAATAAAACTGTATTCTATTTTTTTGTTTGCGTTAACGGCTAATTTTGCTTTTGCAAATAGTAATTCGATATCAACTGTAAATATTGATAATAACGCTTTTGCAAATAAAGATTCGATTGCTATTGACAACCCTTATTTTAAAGTGGTTCGAAATGGAGCACAATTTTCGTCTTCGAATACTCCAAATATTGGTTCAAGAATAATTGCTGCTTTGGAAAATATCAAGTTTAAAAGTAGCCGTGGAAAAATTAAAATTAAACGTGGAGAAATTGCTGTTTTTAATGAAAATGAATTTTACGAAATACCCACAGGATCCTATTTTGAAATTGCATTAAAAAAAGACCATCCCCAATTAGCAAAACCGAGCGAGTGGGTTGAGCCTACAAAAAACAAAATAATATACGAAGATAATGAATTTCGAGTTTTTGAAGAACGTTTAAATCCTGGTGATACAAGAGAATTACATAGTCATGCGCAACGAGTTGTGGTTCGATTAAACGATGTTCAACTCACAGATCCAAGATACCATCCGAATGGGAAACCAGGTACGGGAATGCAAGTGGCAAACACTGTAAAATATGCTGAACCAATGGTGCACGTAACTAAAAACTTGAGCAAAATCCCTTTGTTTAATATTGTTATTGAATATAAAATTAAGTTATAATTGAAATAATGAGAATTGATAAAATATTTTATTCTTTACTATTTTTAGTAACTTTTAATAACTTTTCACAAGAAGTGAATAAAGGAAAATTGATATATATCAATTCGTTGTCCAATGTAGAATCTGTCAAAGATTGGGTTTTGGAAGGTCCTGCCAAAATTGAATTTAATAATAATTGGTTGAAAATGTATTCGCCAAATGAAGAAGGTCATCATGTTTTTTGGTGTCCACAAGATTTTCCAGGTAGTTTTATTGCTGAATGGGAAGCCCAAAATCAAGAAATCGATGCTGGTTTATGCATTGTTTTTTTCTGTGCAAAAGGGCTGAAAGGTGAAAGTATTTTTGACCCTTCTATGCCAAAAAGAACAACAGGAATATTTACTGATTATACAAAAGGAGCTATGAACGATTACCATATTTCTTATTATGCAAATGGTCGCGATAATCCAAATCGGGAAACGGCTAATTTGAGAAAAAATAAGGGTTTTAATTTAGTTCAAACAGGTGAAATAGGTATTCCTGTTCAATCTACCGCGATTCACAAAATGAAATTAGTTAAAAATGAAGGTCATATCACACTTTATATTGACAACAGAAAAGTTATCGATTGGACTGATAATGGTGTAAAATACGGTAAAGTTTTAGAAGACGGAAAAATTGGATTTAGACAAATGCAGTGGACCCATTTTGCTTACAGAAATTTTAAAGTTTGGGAAATACAACATAATAAATAATACAAAATAATTAATAAAATGAAAAATAAAATTGTTCTACTTTTAGGTTTATCAGGTTTAGCACTTGTTTCAGCTTTCACTTTTAAACTCTCGAATGCTTCTTTTGAAAATAACGTACAACAAACGGGAGCCAATTTAGAAAAGCAATACACTGATTTAGCTTCATCATTTCCTAAGGAAACAAATAATAAAAATACGCTTATTGCATCCTATTCTAATCAGAAATTAGTTATAAACAATACTATAAAAGAATCGGTTACCAAACCAAATATTTTGTTTTTTATTGCAGACGACATGACTTCAATTGATTGCGAACCTTATGGAAATAAAGACGTTCACACTCCTAATTTAGCTAAACTAGCCAAAGAAGGTTTGACATTTGATAATATGAATAATGCTACAGCAATGTGCGGACCTACTCGTCAAAGTTTATATACTGGATTGTTTCCTGTAAAAAATGGAAGTTACCCTAATCACGCGCAAGTATATGATAATGTAATTTCAGTAGTTCAGCATTTTAAAAAATTAGGTTATCGAGTTGCCTTAATTGGAAAACAACATTATGCTCCAATGGCCAATTTTCCATTTGAATATTTAGGAGGTAGAAATAGTGATAATGGAAAAGGACCAGATGTTGAATTGGCTGACGCAGAAAAATGGATTAATAAAGATACTTCAAAGCCCTATTTACTAATTGTTGCATCTAATCAACCACACGGACCATGGAATAGAGGTGATGTAAAACAGTATGATGCTAATAAAATAACTATAGCTCCCTACATGGTTGACACCAAAGAAACTCGTTCGGAATTAGTGAAATACTATGCTGAAATTACTTACATGGATAGTCTAGTTGGCACTTGTACTAGAATGGTTGAAAATCAAAAAACGAAAGACAATACCCTTTTCCTATTTGCAAGTGAACACGGAAGTTCAATGCCTTTTGCGAAATGGACGTGTTATAATATGGGGCTAAAAGCTTCATTTATTGCTCGTTGGCCGAAAGTGATAAAACCGAATACAAGAACGGGTATTTTAACTCAATATATTGATGTAGTTCCAACACTTTTTGAAGCTGCAGGTGGAAATCCTGAGACTTTACGTGGAAACAAAGAAGGAACAATGAAATTAGATGGAAAGAGTTTTTTCGCTTCATTTAATGGCAAACCAAAAGAAGTTCGTGACTATGTTTATGGGGTTCATACTACAAGAGGAATAAAAAATGGTTCCGATAATTACCCGGTTCGTTCCATTCAAGATCATGAGTATAAATTAATTTGGAATTTACAATTCAACGAGCCCTTTTTATCTTCAGGTTCTCAACCAAAAAATAAATTATATGGAAGTTGGTTGCGGGCTACAAATGTAACTCCAAAACAAGCTGAACACGCTAAACTGTATCGTAACCGACCAGAATTTGAGTTGTATAATATTAAAAAAGATGTTTATGAATTAGATAACTTAGCCGACGATGCTAAATTGGTAACTGTTAAAATTAAATTATTATCTGAATTGAAAAAATGGATGTTGGATCAAGGAGATAAAGGAATTAAAACCGAAGCTGAAGCATTAAGAAGATTGAAAGGTGACACTTTGGATTGGAAAAATTCAGGTGACTAGAAAAAGAATATCTTTACAAATTAATTTAAAAAACAATAATGAATAAATCTATAAAGTATCTATTTCTAATAGTGGTTTTTGGAATTTGCACTTCTATTTTTGCTCAAGGCAAATTAGATCAGGGTATTCCAAAAACACTTTCTATTGACGGGCAAACGCTTTCAACTAATTACAAATTGATTTTATCTAATAATAAAGATAAAGTGGTTGCTTTAAAATCGTTACTAAAAAAAGCAGATGAATTGGTTAATGATGCGATTGTTTATTCTGTTATGGATAAAAAACAAACTCCTCCAAGCGGTGATAAACACGATTATATGAGTACAGGTCCTTATTGGTGGCCAGATCCAACCAAGCCTGACGGTTTGCCTTATATTAAAAAAGACGGACTTCGAAATCCAACATATTACGATATTTCAGATTCACAAGAAATTGATAAAGTTGAAGATGCCACGTTATCATTGGCTTTAGCCTATTATTTCACTAAAGAGGCTAAGTACGCTAATTTCACATCTAAACTTCTTAAAGTTTGGTTTATAAACCCTGAAACTCGTCAAAACCCACACCTAAATTTTGCACAAGGAATACCAGGATTAAGTTCTGGCCGTGGAACAGGGTTGATAGAAACTAGAGATATATATCGTATTTTAGATGCGGCAATATTAATTCAAAACTCACCAAATTGGTCAAAAGAAGACCATAAGTCATTAAAAAATTGGTTTTCGGATTATTTAACTTGGATGCTTGAAAGTCCAATTGGTCAAGACGAAGCAAAAGCGAAAAATAATCACGGTACCTTTTATAGCGAGCAAGTTATTGCCATGGCTTTATTTATTGACAAACCAGAAATCGCTTTAAAAGAAATTGAAATCTTTAAAAACAGAATGGAAAGCCAAATGAAATCTGACGGAAGTCAACCATTAGAATTAGCTAGAACAAAATCTTGGAATTATGTAAATATGAACATGTATGGTTATTATCTTATTGCAAAGTTGGCTGAAAATGTAAATGTATCCCTTTGGAATCATCAAATAAGTGAAGGTAAAAACATGAAAAATGCACTTCAATTTATTATTCCATATTTGAAAAATGAAAAAGTTTGGGAATATGAACAAATTCAAAAAATAAGTTATGGTGAAACAATCAAAATTTTAAAATTTGCTTCAAGCAAATACAATAATTCTGAATACGAAGAAATTGCTAAAAAAATAGATTTTAAAAGTTATAAATCAGAAATCAACGAACTTACTTTTTAATACAAATTTTAAATATGAGAAATTTTAAATTGCTCTTTATTACACTAACACTTTTGACAGGTTCTAGTTTTTATGCTCAAAAAGCTACCGCTAAAAAAGTTATTGAAAAACCAAATATTATCTTCATTTTGGCTGATGATTTAGGAATTGGAGACGTAAGTTGTTACGGTTCCGATCTAAACAAAACTCCAATAATTGATCAATTGGCTAAAGGAGGGATCCGATTTAATCACGGATATACAGCGCCTTTGTGTGGCCCTTCAAGAGCAATGATTTTAACAGGTCGTTATGGCTTTAGAACTGGTGCTGTAAATCAAGATATGGTTGGAGAAATTAAACCTGAAAATGAAGTTCTAATTCCGTCTGTTTTAAAACCTGCTGGATATACTACTTCTTTAGTAGGAAAATGGAGTCAATTTTCTAAAACTCCAGGTGATTTTGGTTTCGATGATTACCTAACATTTGCTGGAAGTGGTGATTATTGGTCAACAGAAAAAAAGAAATCCGAAAATTATATTGAAAATGGTGTAAACAAGAAACTGGATGCGCAAACCTATATGCCCGATTTAATGCACGATCATTTGGTTGACTTTATTACTACCAATAAAGACAAACCATTTTTTTTATATTACTCAATGGTTCATGTTCACGCTGTAATTCAACGAACTCCGGATAGTAAACCTGGCAGTGATTTATATGAAGATAATACGGCGTATATGGATAAGTTAGTTGGAAAATTATTGAAAACGTTGGATGATTTAAAATTACGTAAAAACACATTAATTATTTTTATGGGTGATAATGGAACCGCAAGTCAGTATGCCAATAGAGGCACAATAGGAGGAAAAGCTTTATCTGGAAAAAAAGGAACCATGTTAGAATGTGGAAGTTTAGTTCCAACAATTGCCAATTGGCCTGGTGTTATTGGCAGTGGTAAAACAAGTGATTTATTAATTGACTCTACCGATTTATTACCAACGTTTGCTGATTTAGCTGGGGCAAAATTACCTACTAAAAATGTTATTGATGGTCGTAGCTTTCTTCCCCAATTATTTGGAAAGAAAGGAAATCCTAGAGAATGGATATTCATCGAATTAGGAAATAAATGGTATGTTCGAGATGCGAAGTGGAAATTAAATCGTGAAGGAGAGCTTTTTGATATGAGTAATTCACCATTTGAAGAAAAATTAGTCTCTAATTATTCTGAAAATAAAGAATCGAACGATGCTTATAACCGATTAAAAGCAACGCTAAATACTTTAAGTCCTGAAAAAGGGATTATAGATAATGCTGGAGGTAGCGGTCGTCATGCTTCCAACGTTAATAAGAAAAAGGAAAAAGTAGAAGATTAATTTGTAAACTGGACAATTTTTATACCAATTACGGATTTTCAAACTTTATCAATTTAATATTTTTACATTTAATAATTATTTACTTATATTTTTATCATTAACCAAAAAAAACCAATTAATTCATTCAAATTATGAAAAAACTACTATTATTGTTTTTATTAATTTTTACGTCAATTGCATTCAGTCAGAATGATTCAAAAAAAATCACGGGAACTGTTGTTGATAGTAAAGGTGCTCCAATTCCTAGTGTTACTGTAACATTTGAGGATAAAAACACCACCACCGATTTAGACGGAAAGTACTCAATTGAAGTAAAAAACGCTAAATCTATTTTACGGTTTTCTTACTTAGGATTTGCTTCGCAAATTGTAGTGGTAGGAAAAAACAAAGAGATCAACATCACACTACAAGAATCTAAAAGTGAATTAGATGAAGTAGTTGTAATTGGTTACGGTACTCAGAAAAGATCCAACGTAACAGGATCCATTTCCAAATATAAAAATGAGAAATTAGACGAAGTTGCTGTTTCTAGATTGGATCAAGCCCTTCAGGGTAAAATTGCTGGGGTTCAAGTTCAAAACATTTCATCTGAAGCAGGTTCTGATGCTCAAATTTCTGTTCGTGGTATTAGCTCAATCAATGCTGGCGCAAGTCCTTTGGTTGTTGTTGATGGTCAACCTATTCCCGATGGATTAGCAACTTTAAATATGGCAGACGTAGCTTCAGTTGAAGTATTGAAAGATGCCGCTTCTGCTGCAATCTATGGATCTAGAGGTGCAAGTGGGGTAATTTTAATTACTACTAAAAGTGGAAAAACGGATAAAGCTAAATATTCTTTCAAATACAGCACAGGATTTAAAAGTGCGTATGAAAAATACAATATGATGACTACTTCAGAATATATTAATTTATTGTATAGTGAAAGAGCCATAAGACTTACCGATCCTGCAATTCAAGCAGAAGGACTTACTAATCCAAATGCGTTAAATTTACTTTACCAAGGTAGTGCTACAAAAACCAATAACTTAATTGCGGGTTACATCGTTGAAAATACTATGTTAGGTGGAAAAGGTTATGATTACCAAAGTGAAGTATTACGAAATGCTGAATTTAAAAATATTCAATTTGGTGCAACTGGTGGCACTAAAGCTATGAAATATTATATTTCTGCTGGATATCAAGGTGACCAAGGGATTATGCTTAAAAGTAATTTCCAAAAATTAAATTTTAGAACAAAATTTGATATTGAATTAAGTAAAAGAGTAAAGTTAAATGTAAACTTGAATCCTTCCTATACTTCTAAAGAATCACCTTCTGAAAACTTAACTAATTTTTGGCGTTATCCATCTTGGTTACCATACCAACACAATGCTATAACTGCTGCATTTGTTAATCAAAATGCGCAATGGGCAAATATTAGACCAGGAGATTATGCACACCCTAGACATTTTATAGGTTTAACCTATTATCCAGTTTATCCTGATGGGTCAACATTATTCATGCCTGATGGTACAACTTTTACTCCAGCTGCTGGTGCGCCTTCAAACTCTGCACAAAACAACCCAATGGCCTCATTGTTAAGTCATGATATAAATGCAAAATCTTATGGATTACAAGGAGGTACTACTTTAAATGTTAATATTTCTCCTGGTTTTGATTTCAAAACTATGAATACAGTTTATGTTAAATACGATACAAAATTCGATTGGACGGATAGAAATGCTGAAGGTGATGGGATAGTTAATAAAGGAGTGTATTATGATAATTCTTACGTCGACTTATTAACTGAAAATACTTTAAATTATAAGAAAGAGCTAGATGAAAGCAATTCAGTAGAACTTTTGTTAGGTTACACTGCACAACAAACAAGAAATACTTCAACCCAAACAACGGGCTTAGATTATCCAAGTAATGAATTTAACACTTTAAACAATGCCTTATTTATTGATAAATCAGGTACTTTTGGATCTAACAACCAAATTGGTTTATTGTCTTATTTAGGAAGAGTAAATTACGTTATTGATAATAAGTATTTTCTTACCGCAAGTTATCGTACCGACGGTAGTTCTTATTTTGGACCTAATAAAAAATGGGGAAGTTTCCCTGCTGCATCAATTGGGTGGGCTGCTAATAAAGAACCTTTCTTGAGCAATGTTGATTGGTTGAACAAATTGAACTTTAGAACAAGTTACGGAGTTTCAGGAAACAATAGAATCTTAAATTATGGATTCCAAAACTTATTATCTGCTTCGAATTATTCATTTGGATCTGGAACAGGAACGCAAACTGGCGGTCAAGTGGGTAATACTGCAATTAATGCCAATGAGGATATCACTTGGGAAAGTACTTTCCAAACAAATTACGGTATGGACTTATCGATCTTGAATAACAGAATTAATGTTACTTTAGATATCTATAATTCTATCACTGATAAATTATTATTACAACAAGCTACTATGGCATTTTCAGGAGTGCCATTATCTTGGAATAACATCGGTAGTTTGAGAAATAGAGGTTTTGAAGTTGAATTAAATACCACTAACTTAAAAGGTAATTTTAAATGGTCAACTTCTGCAAATATTGCTCACACTGAAAATAGAATCATCGAGCTAGGAAATGAAGCTTACTTACTTAATTATGGTGAAAGAAATGAAATCTATAAAAGTGTAGTAGGTGGTCCATTAGTTCAATTCTTTGGATACAAAACAGATGGTATTTGGATTTCTCAAGCTCAAATAGCCGCTTCGGGATTAACTTCAAATTTACCTTCTGCTTTAAAACAAGGTGGACTTAAAATAGTTGACGTAAATGGAGATGGTGTTTTAGATACAAAAGACAGAACCATAATAGGCGACCCATATCCTGATTTTACTTGGGGAATAACTAATAATTTTAGTTATAAGAATTTTGATTTAAGCTTTTCTTTGCAAGGTGTTCAAGGGGGTGAATTAATTAACGGTGACCCAAATTATGGTGAAACTAAATCTGCAAATAGGAACTATAATTCAAATCGTTGGATTAGCCCTCAAAACCCAGG
>CALPLL020000037.1 GCA_943324395.2 Rhizobium sp. Q54 | reverse complement strand
TTTAATTGTTAATAGTTTTCAAATATATAAAAAATCACTCCCAATTAATACAATACTTTTGAGAGTTGTTAACAAATTTATTGACAGATTATTAACAATATTTAACTTAAATAGTACTAATAGTATGTACTAACAATGTTGTATAAAAAAACCACGCTAAGAATAGCGTGGTTTTTTTTATATTAAAAAATTTTGATTAGAATTTATAACCAAAATTAAATGAAATATTGTTGGTATTAAATCCTAGAGTAGTTGTTTCTACCTCAGTACCAACTTTAGGAGAAACTATATGATGCGTTAATCCAGAAATTTTTGCACCCAAAAACAAATGATTAGAAACAAAATAATTTAAACCGTAAACAACATCAATATTGGTAGTGGTATAATCTTCGACTCCGTTTTTCATTGATCCAAAGTCCAAAGTAAGACCTAATTGTGAAGATAATTGTTTACCAGCATTAAAATGATAAGCTGTACCAAAACCATAACCTTTGCTTGTTAATGGTCCTGTTTTTTCATTTGTGTATCTTGCAGATACTGAAATATTATCAGTAGTAAAATAAACAAAACTTGGAGAAATTAATGCAGTAGAATTACCACCCCAACTTCTTGAAACGAAGCTAACTTCGCCAGAAAATAATAAATTCCCTTTAGAGAAACCTTGCGCAGCTTCTTTTTTATCTTGAGCATTAGAAAATGCGAATAAAAAAAGTGCAGCTGTTGTTAAAATAATTTTTTTCATTTTTGTTGATGCTTAAAATTAATATTTAGTAGATTAATTAAATACAATTATTGCATTTAAAATTTTTACAAAACTAATAAAAAAAAATAAAACCCAAGCATGTTATTAATAATTTTGCAAACATTACCTTATTTTATTAGCGTTTGCAACGGTAATTAATAGGAAATTAGTTAATAAAATAACAATTTAGAAACAATTTTTACAAAAAAAAACCACGCTAAATAGCGTGGTTTTAAAATTTCTATATTTAAAATATTAGAAATACAATGACAATGACATAGATGCAACACCTACATTACCAACTCCAAAGCTTGTAGATTTAGCTCCTTTTGTTTCAGTAGCAGGCCCAGTAACTGGAGTGTTCGTAGAAGTACTTGCACCAGCAATGTTAAGACTAACACCATAAGTATACTGAGCGCCAATAGCAATTTTAGGGAATAAGAAATATTCAGCTCCTAAAAAACCTTTAGCTCCTACACCAAATCCAAATCCACCTTTTACCTCATTAGTTCCTGCAGTAGCAGAAGATGTTTTTGTATTGTCAACCAAAGTAATGTTTGCTAACAAATCATAACCGTAAAAACCTTGAAGACGAGTTTTACCTTTTCTCCATTCTTTACCTAAACCTGCTGAAACATTAATTCTAGTAGCAGTAGTTTCAGTTCCATTTCCAGCAGTTACAGAACTGTTACCTAATTCAAAACCAGCTGTGTATCTGTCAGCTTGGGTAGCAGTAACGAATTTTTTTCCTGTGAAAGATCCACTTGCGTTACTGTTTTGAACTTGTCCAATAACATTGTTACCTGCATTACTAAATGCATTACCTGCATATTTAAACAAGTTGTCAGCGTTGAAGCTAATAGACCAATCTCCAGCTTCTGGTAAATAATTTTCTCCTTTAGAAGATTTCAAATCTTGTGCATTAGCAAAACCAAATGCAAATACTGCAGCAGCAGTTAAAATAATTTTTTTCATTTTTTTGTTTTTTAGTTAAAAATTAATAATGGTAAAATTAGATGTTTTAACATATTGGTTTTTGGAAAATATTTTTATAGTTATTAACAAGTTTATTAACAATCCTTTATTTCAAACGTTGTAGCCGTTATTTTAAATATTAAAATGTGAATAACTTATTAATATCTGAGTTATCGTTGAAACGTATTTATTTAACGTGTTCTAAAAGATTAAATATAAATTGCAAATTTATTTTACAAAGGATTAGTTTTATTCATGTTTACGATTTTACCTATTAACAGTTAAATAAATTATTCTTATTTTTACTAAAAAAAATGAAAATCATAATTATTAATGGGCCGAATTTAAATCTTTTAGGTAAAAGAGAACCTGATGTTTATGGTCATGAGACTTTTGAAGACTATTTAGCGGTATTGAAAACTAAATATCCAAATTTTGAGTTGGACTATTTTCAAAGCAATATAGAAGGTGAAATAATATCTAAAATTCAGGAAGTTGGTTTTTCATTTGACGGTATACTTTTAAACGCGGCAGCCTACACCCACACTTCTATAGGAATTGGCGATGCCGTAAAAGCAATTTCAACACCTGTTATTGAGGTTCATATTTCTAATACTTTCTCCCGAGAAACATTTCGTCATCAATCCTTTATCTCAGCAAATTCTAAGGGGGTAATAATTGGTTTTGGTTTGAAGAGTTACGATTTGGCTTTACAGTCATTTTTATAATAATAAACCTACTGTAACAATTATAACTAGAATTCGTCGTTAAAATAGATAAAACCATAAAACATGAAAAAAATAACTTACTTGTTATTGTTGACTTGTATTTCGAATTTTGCTCAAATTAAAGGAACAGTAACCGATGAAAAAGGAAATCCACTGCCTTTTGTTACTATTTTTTCGTCAAATACCTATAACGGAACTACTTCAAATGACAATGGTAAATATGAATTAAATATTAAAACTATTGGCAAACATACTATAGTATTCCAATACCTAGGTTTCAAAACTCAAAAAATTGCAATAGATATAGATCAATTACCCTATCAATTAAATGTAAAATTGTTTGAAGAAAATTACACCTTAAATGAAGTGGTAATCAATCAAAAGGAAAATCCAGCCAATGCTATTATTAGAAGTGCAATTGCCAGTAAAAAAGAAAACTCTGACAAAACTGGAAAGTTTAAGGCTGATTTTTACTCCAGAGGTATTTTTAAAGTGAAAGATCTTCCAAAGAAGATATTTGGACAAAAAATTGATCTTGGAGAACAAATGGGAGCTAATATTGATTCAACAGGAAGTGGAATCATTTATTTATCGGAAACTGTCTCAAAAATTTCATATGAAAAACCCAACAACCTAAAAGAGAAAATTGTCGCATCAAAAATTAGCGGAAACAATAACGGTTTCAGTTACAACACCGCTCAATCTTCGATGTATGACTTTTATAACAATACTATTGAATTCAATAATAACATGATTTCGCCAATTGCAAATAATGCTTTCAATTATTATAAATTTAAATTAGAAGGTACTTTCTTTGATGAAAACAGACAACAAATATGCAAAATAAAAGTAATTCCAAAAAGAGATAAAGAACCTGTTTTTGAAGGTTATATTTATATTGTTGATGACAGTTGGGCAATCTATGCTGTAGATTTGGACATTAAAGGTTACAGAATGAAGAATGAATTTTTGGAATTGATGAATTTAAAACAAAACTACAGCTACAATTCTAAAAACAAAATTTGGTCTAAAAATTCTCAAAGTTTGTCGTTCAACGCAGGAATATTTGGTATTAAATTCAATGGAAAATTTAATTATGTATTTAGTAATTACGAATTTCTAAATTCATTTGAAAAGAAAACATTTGGAAATGAAGTGCTGAGTTTTGAAGAAAACGCCAATAAAAAAGACACCATTTATTGGAATAAAAATAGGCCAATTCCTTTAACCGTTGAAGAATCTTCAGATTATCAAAAAAAAGATAGCATTTATTTGATTAGAAGTTCCAAAACCTATTTGGATTCGATTGATAAAAAAAATAACAAATTCAAAATCAGTAATCTTGTTTTTGGATATACCTTCAAAAACTCATTTAAAAAAATGAACTTTAATTATGCGGGTTTGCTTGATTTAAGTTCACTTAGTTTCAATACCGTTCAGGGCTACAATTTGGCTTCGGGATTTAGTTACTACACTGGAAAGGATGAAAAAGGAAAAAGAGTCCAAATTAACGCCGACATCAACTACGGATTTTCCGAAGAAAGATTGCGAGTTACTGGTCGATTCTACCATCGATTTAACAATAAAAATTATGCTAATTTAACCATCACTGGAGGTACGAAAGTAGAACAATTTAATAGTAATGAACCTATTAGCGCATTCATCAATTCTTCAAGTACACTATTTTTTAAGAGCAATTACATGAAGCTTTACAATTTAGAATTTGCCCGAATAAGTTACGGTCAAGATGTTGCCAATGGAATTAATATTAATGGTAAAGTGGAATACTTACAAAGAAAACCGCTCTTTAATACTACCGATTTTACGATTTTGAAAAGTGAAGTTCCATACACTTCAAATAATCCTTTGAATGAGAATGATTTTATAAAACCAGGTTTTGAAGAACATCATTTAATTAAATTAGGATTAAATGCGCAAATAAATTTTGGGAATAAATATTTTTCACGTCCTGACGGAAAATTCAATTTTAGAAATGAAAAATACCCTACCCTATTCTTAGGTTTTGAAAAAGCAGTTGCTGGAAGTGATAAAAAATACGAATTCGAACATTTAAGCTCCAGGATTTTCTACGATTTAAATTTGGAAAATAAAGGAAATTTAGCAATCAATTTGAAAGGGGGGAAATTATTTAATGCAAGCAATATTGCTTTTATGGATTACAAGCATTTCAATGGAAATCAAACTCATATTGGCGGAACCGATCGTTATTTAAATGTCTTTAATTTTATGCCTTATTATTCAAATAGCACCAACGATAGCTATTTTGAAGCGCACGTAGAACACAATGATCAAGGTTTTATTACTAATAAAATTCCTTTGTTAAACAAATTGAAATCAACGTTAGTAATTGGTTTTCACGAATTGGCAGTTCCAAATAGAAAACCTTATACAGAATATACTGTTGGACTGGATAATTTAGGTTTTGGAAAATTCAAATTATTTAGATTGGACTACATTAGATCGTATCAAAATGGTTATATTGGTGATGGTGTTATTTTTGGATTAAAAATCCTAAATGCTATTGACTAAATAATTATACAGCAATAAAAAAGCGGGCATATTACCCGCTTTTATTATTTATATATTATTTTGTTAATTTGGTTCAATATGAATTAATACGTGCCCTAATTCAACAATATTTTCTCTCAAAGTATCTTTCAATAAATGAGCAATATCGTGTCCTTCTGTAACTGAAATTGTTCCATCAACAACTGCATGTAAATCGATGTGAAATTTCATACCTGATTTTCGAATGAAACATTTTTCAGTATCAATAACACCATCAACACTTATAGCTATTTTTCTGATTTGAGCTTCTAAATCATCGTATAAATGTTCGTCCATGATTTCGCCTAAAGCAGGTCTGAAAATAAGGTAACTATTATATAAAATAAATACCGACGCAAAAAGAGCTGCCCAATCATCAGCAGATTCGTACCCTTTCCCTAAAAACAACGCGATTGAAATTCCTGCGAATGCAGCCACAGAAGTTATTGCATCGCTTCGATGGTGCCATGCATCTGCTTTAAGTGAAGAACTATTGGTTTGAATTCCTCTTTTCATTACTAAACGGTAAGAGTATTCTTTCCAAATAATAATTGCGCCTAAAACGATTAAAGTCCAGGGTTTTGGTAATTCATGAGGAGTTCCAATATTCGCTATACTTTCATAAGCTATAATTGTTGCAGAAGTAATTAAAAACCCAACAACTAAAAAAGTAATTAAAGGTTCAACACGACCGTGACCATAAGGGTGATTAGCATCTGCAGGACGATTTGAATATTTTATACCAAATAATACTAAAAAGGAGGAAAAAATATCAGTTGTTGATTCTATGGCATCAGCTATCAAAGCATAAGAATTCCCAAAAACACCAGCAATTCCTTTTATGATTGCTAAACAAGTGTTTCCAACTATGCTAAAGTAAGTTGCTTTTACAGCTGTTTGTTCACTCGTTTTCATTAATTTTTAAGGTGTTAAGCCAAATTAATTTTTAGGCTCTAACAATATTTGCCCCAATTGCTCTCAATCTTTCATCTATTCTTTCGTAACCTCTGTCAATTTGTTCAATATTTTGAATGGTACTAGTTCCTTTAGCAGAAAGTGCGGCAATTAATAATGAAATTCCAGCACGAATATCTGGCGATGACATGGTTGTAGCTTTCAATTGAGATTGAAAATTATGTCCCATAACCACTGCTCTGTGTGGATCACAAAGCATAATTTTAGCACCCATATCGATCAATTTATCAACGAAAAACAATCGGCTTTCAAACATTTTTTGATGAATTAACACGTCGCCTTTAGCTTGCGTAGCTACTACTAAAACGATACTCAATAGATCAGGAGTGAATCCTGGCCACGGTGCATCAGCAATTGTAAGAATTGATCCGTCAATATCAGTTTTTATTTCGTAACCGTCATTATGAGCAGGAATATAAATATCATCACCTCTTTTTTCGAGAGTAATTCCTAGTTTTCTGAAGGTATTTGGAATTATTCCAAGATTATCCCAGCTTACATTTTTAATTGTAATTTCACTTCTTGTCATTGCAGCAAGTCCAATCCAAGAACCAATTTCAATCATGTCAGGAAGAATAGTATGTTCACAACCACCAAGACTTTCAACACCTTCAATAGTCAATAAATTAGACCCAACACCGGTGATATTCGCTCCCATTGAATTCAACATTTTGCTTAACTGTTGCAAATAAGGTTCGCAAGCTGCATTGTAAACGGTAGTTTTTCCTTTAGCTAAAACTGCAGCCATCAAAATATTTGCTGTTCCAGTTACAGATGCCTCGTCTAATAACATATTGGTACCTTTCAATCCGTCTGGAGCTTCTACTCCATAAAAATGATCTTCCCTATTATATCGGAATTTAGCTCCTAAATTAATAAAACCTTCAAAGTGGGTATCTAATCTTCTTCTTCCAATTTTATCACCTCCTGGCTTTGGAATATATCCTTTTCCGAAACGAGCTAACAGTGGTCCAACTATCATAATTGAGCCTCTTAATGAACCTCCTTCTTTTTTGAAAGCTTCGGTTTCAAGATAACCTACATTTACCTCATCAGCTTGAAATGTGATTGAACTCGAGGAATTTCTTTGAATTTTAACCCCTAAATTTCCAAGTAAAGTTATTAATTTATTGACATCAATTATGTCCGGAATATTGTTGATAGTGACTTTATCTGGAGTTAAAAGTACAGCACATAATATTTGTAATGCTTCGTTTTTTGCTCCTTGTGGAGTGATTTCTCCTTTTAGTCGAATGCCACCTTCAATTTTAAATGTTCCCATATTTTATTTTAATAAATTTTGAAATAGTTATATCCCTTTAAATTAAATTTATAAGGGCTTTCTGATTTTATTTTTATGATTTAGATTGTTTGGTTTGCCTGTTTTGGTAATTTTAGGCTTAATAATTGGTCCCGCAGGATTTGTTTTATTTGAGATTTTCTTATTCGTTCTCATCAAATCTGAAGTGTTTAAAAGTACTTCTGTACTTTGAAGCATATTGATTTTACCCCCTGAAAGCTCGTATAAATGTTCAAAAATAACATCATCCTTAACGGTATCTTTATTCCAACTCAAATAACATTTTTTCATGTGATTGGCAATCACTTTAATCAACGCCGATTTCATTTCTCCTTCTTCCCATTTATTAGCAACATCAATCATGTATTTGATATTATTACCATAAAAACGATACTTTGGAAAGTTTTGAGGATAATTTAAAACGTCTGGTTTAAGTTGTAAGACCTCACGTGTTGGAATAGGATATGGCGAATCAACATTCAATTTAAAATCGGACATGATAAATAATTGATCCCATAATTTATGTTGGAAATCCAAAACATCACGTAAATGGGGATTCAAACTTCCCATTACTTGGATAATATATTTTGCTGCTTTATTTCTTTCGATAGGATCTTCTATTGAAGTGGCTTGATCAATCAATTTTTGCAAATGACGACCGTATTCGGGAATAATTAGATGGGGTCTTTCTGAATTGTATTCTAAATTAAATACAACGTCATTAGCGACTTCTTTTTGATATTTTGGTTCCATAATTATAGGGAAATTATACCTTCAACAGTTGAAACTTCGAGGTATTTATCTATTATATTTTGTGCATCTTGCATTTGAACGTGAATGGAAATACTGGTGTATTTTCCCGTTTTTGAATGCTTAGTATCAATTACTGCACCCATGTTATTGAATGCATTTTCAACTTCATCTATTTTTATTTGTTCATTAGGAACTATGAATTTAAACAAGTATTTAGTAGGCCAGGAAGTGTTGTTATTCAATTCCAAACGCAATCTTTCATAAAATTCAGTAGTCTTTTTGTCCATCTAAAATAAAATATAGCAAATATAAGGTAAATATTATGAAATATAAAGTGGTTAAAAATAATTAATCTTAGTTTGAAAAATATCTTTTCAAATGCCAATTTCTTTAAGTAAGTTTGTAACCAATTTTTTAATAGTGCAAAAGAAAATTAAAGTAATTATTGGCGGACCTGGTACTGGAAAAACATCAATAATCGACGAGCTAAATGCCCGAGGATATTGTTGTTATCCTGAGATTTCTCGTGAAGTAACTATGGAAGCTAAGAAGCAAGGAATTGACCAATTATTCCTTGAACAACCTTTGCTTTTCAGCGAACTATTATTAGAAGGCAGAAAAAAACAATATTTAGAAGCACTAAATGAACCTCACGAAGTAGTTTTTATCGATCGCGGAATTCCTGATGTTTTGGCTTATATGCATTATATTGGAGACTCCTACCCTTCTTTTTTTGATGCTGCTTGTCGCGAAAATATCTATTCTGAAGTCTATATTCTTCCACCCTGGAAAGAAATTTATGTTAGCGATGAAGCTCGCTATGAAAATTATGAACAATCGGAATTAATTCACAATCATCTTGTTGAAACTTACACAAAATATGGTTACAATTTAATTGAAGTACCAAAAGATAGCTTGGATAACAGAATTCTTTTTATCTTAGATAAAATTTAAGTCAGGAGCTTTGTAATTACCTGAAATATTTAAGCCAAATTAAATGCCACAAGCGTTAGAAATTCTTCAAAAATATTGGAAACACGATCAGTTTAGATCGCTTCAAAAGGAAATAATTGATTCTGTTTTGAGTGGTCAAGATACGTTTGCTTTATTACCAACAGGTGGTGGAAAATCAATTTGCTTCCAGGTTCCAGCTTTGATGAAAGATGGGATTTGCTTGGTAATTTCTCCATTGGTAGCCTTAATTAAAGATCAAGTTCAAAATTTACAAAGTCGCGATATTAAAGCAATCGCATTGACTGGCGGATTAAAATCGGAAGAGATTTCTGTACTTTTAGACAATTGTCAATTTGGAAATTACAAATTCATCTACCTTTCACCTGAGCGTTTACAAACAGAATGGATTCTTGATCGAATAAAACAATTACCCATTTCGATGATTGTAATAGATGAGGCACATTGTGTATCTCAGTGGGGACATGATTTTCGACCTTCTTATTTAAAAATATCAAATTTAAAACCGCATTTTTCAAAAATTCCATTCATTGCCTTAACAGCATCTGCAACAAAAAGAGTACAACAAGATGTCATTTTACAATTAGGTTTAACAGATACAGCAACTTTCCAGAAATCATTTAAAAGGGAAAATATTGCCTATTTTGTTACCGAAGCTGAAGATAAACTTTTCAAGATGGAACAAATTTTGAAAAAAAATCCTGAACCTTCTATAATATATGTTCGCAACAGAAAATCATGCTTGGACATTTCATCCCAATTGCAATCCTTGGGATTTCGTGCAACCTATTACCACGGAGGCTTATCTGCTAAGGAAAAAGAAAAAAATATGCAACTTTGGATGTCAGAAGAAGCACAAGTTATTGTTGCCACAAATGCATTTGGAATGGGAATTGACAAATCAAATGTTAAAACCGTAATCCACATTCAACTTCCTGAGAATATAGAAAATTATTATCAAGAAGCTGGGCGAGCTGGCAGAAATGAAGAAAAAGCTTATGCTATACTATTAACAAGTTCTTATGATAAATTGAATGCTGAAAATCAGTTTATTTCTGTTTTACCAGATAAAGAGTTCTTAAATAATATGTTTATTAAACTATGTAATTATTTTCAAATCGCTTATGGTGAAGGAATTGAAGAGCAATTTACATTCAATTTAAATCAGTTTTGTAGCAAATATAATTTTCCAATAATTAAAACCTACAATGCATTACAGTTTTTAGACCGACAAGGTATAGTTACTTTATCACAAGAATTTTCAGAGAAAATCACGGTTCAATTTGTAATTCCATCGAAAGAAGTTATTCGATACATGAGTCTAAATACAAGAGAAGAACCAATATTATTAGCATTACTTCGCACTTATCCTGGAATTCATGATGTTCCTGCAGCTATAAATTTGACATTAATAGCTAAAAAAGCAGAAACTACAGAAAATAATGTGAGTTCGTTATTATTACAATTAAAAGAAAAAGGGATTGTCGATTATCACGCTAAAAGTAATGATACAAAAATAATTTTTAATGTAATTCGGGAAGATGAACGCACAATTAATAGTGTTTCAAAATATTTAGAAATTCAGAATAAGTTAAAAAGAGAGCAATTAAATTCAGTTATTGTATATTTAAATGATGATGCAAATTGTAAAAGCAAATTGATATTGAAATATTTTGAAGAACAATCAAATGAGAATTGCGGAATTTGCTCCTACTGTATTTCTGAAAATAATAAAGATGTTGGTATTGAAGATTTGAGAATAGAAATTCTAACATTATTAAAAATAAAAGCGCTAAATTCAAGAGAAATTCAAATTCATATCGATAAGTCATCCGATGCAATTATCTTTGCATTACAAAGCTTATTAGAAAGTGGAGAAATTAAAATTACACCCAACAACAGATATACTTTAAAATAATATGGAAAAATTGAGAATCGTTTTCATGGGAACTCCAGAATTTGCTGTTGGCATTTTAGATACTATAATAAAGAACAACTTTGAGGTTGTAGGAGTTATTACAGCAGCCGACAAACCTGCGGGTCGTGGCCAAAAGATAAAATACTCGGCGGTAAAAGAATATGCATTAGATAACAATCTCTCTCTTTTACAACCAACCAATTTAAAAGACTCCAGATTTCTAGAAGAATTAAAAGCTTTAAATGCCAATTTACAGATAATTGTTGCTTTTAGAATGTTGCCAAAAGTAGTTTGGGAAATGCCGAAATATGGAACCTTTAATTTACATGCGTCGTTGCTTCCAAATTATCGTGGTGCAGCACCAATCAATTGGGCAATAATAAATGGAGAATCTAAAACTGGCGTTACTACCTTTTATATAGATGACAAAATTGATACAGGAGCAATGATTTTGAGCGCTGAAATACCAATTGATTCAGATGAAAATGCTGGCCAACTTCATGATCGATTAATGGTTTTAGGAAGCGAAACAGTTATTGACACCCTGAAATTGATTGAGAAAGAACAAGTTTCTCCTACAATTCAAGAAGACAATTCAGAAATTAAAACAGCCTATAAATTAGATAAAGACAATTGCAAAATCGATTGGAGAAAATCCAGTGCAGAAATTCACAATCAAATACGAGGACTTTCGCCATATCCAGTAGCTTGGTGTTATTTCAATGATAATAATCAAGAATGGAATGTGAAAATTTATGAATCAAAAATTAGTTTTGAAGAACATGCATTACCTATTGGAACAGTTCTTACTACTAAAAAAGAAATTAAAATTGCAGTTTCAAATGGATTTATAGAAATTTTAAGTTTGCAATTCCCTGGAAAGAAAAAAATGACGACTTCGGAACTTCTAAACGGAATGACATTTTCAGACAAAGCCTTGGTTTTATAGGGTGTTTAAGAGTTACATATATTAAAAAAAAGGCGAAATTCAGTCTCTTTATCAACAAAAACGGGAAGTTATCAACAAAAGTGATAGATTTTTAAAAAAACGCTTGCACGGTAACGTAATCCTACTAATTTTGTTACTGTAATGAAATTTTAACCAACATTTAATATCTATTATTATGAACAAATCAGAATTAATTGACGCAATCGCTGCTGACGCAGGAATTACTAAAGCAGCTGCAAAATCAGCTTTAGAATCATTTTTAGGAAAC